>JAFXOC010000422.1 GCA_017529085.1 Selenomonadaceae bacterium
GCGCCCATTCCGGATAAGGGCAAGGTGCTTACCAAGATGAGCGAATTTTGGTTCAACCTTACGAATGATATTGTGAAAAATCACTTGATTTCGACCGATACCAAGGATATGCCCGAGTTTTTCCGCACGGCGGAATTTGAGGGCAGAAGCAGTATGGTGAAAAAGTTAAAGATGATTCCCATGGAATGTATAGTGAGGGGTTATTTAACGGGCAGCGGGCTTGCCTCCTACAAAGAAACGGGCAAAGTCTGCGGCATAGAGCTAAGAAAAGGCTTAACGGAAGCGTCGAAGCTCCCCGAACCTATCTTTACGCCGTCCACAAAGGCGGAGATTGGGGATCACGATGAAAACGTCTCCGTTGAAGTCGGCGCCAAAGTTATCGAAAAGGAGTTCCCCGGTAGGGGCGAGGAGCTTGCAAAGAAAGTCCAAGAGCTTACTTTAAAAATATACAAAAAATGCGCGGACTACGCAAAGGAGCGAGGCATCATCATAGCCGATACGAAACTTGAATTCGGAGTTGACGAAACCGGCGAAGTGGTATTGGGCGACGAGGTTTTGACCCCGGATTCATCCCGCTTCTGGAAAGCCGCCGATTATAAAGAAGGCGTTGTTCAGGCTTCTTACGACAAGCAAAAGGTTAGGGACTACTTAAAAGCGCACGAAGGAAACTTCAATTTGCCCCAAAACGTGATCGACGATACGTCTAAAACTTACAAAGAAGCGTATAAGTTGTTGACGGGCAAAAACTTTTAAATTAAAGTTTGTTAAAGTTTTTTCTCTTTCTCTTTTTCTTTCTTTGTTACTTTCTTTCTTTTTCTCCTTCTCTTTTTTACAAAAAAGAGAAAGAGAAAAAGAAAGAAAGTAAGCGCGTAAGCGCAACAATAAAGCTAACGACGAAAAGGAGAGTTGAATGGAGACATTTTGCATAGCCGTTGGGATATTGGGGCTGATGTTCTTTGCGTACAGGGGCTGGTCGATTATACTTATCGCGCCGATATTCGCCTGTATTGCGGGGATATTCAGCATCTACGGAATACTTCCCACTTATACGGAACTATATATGACCTGTTTCGCCGAATATACGAAAACATATTATCCGGTGTTTTTGTTTGGAGCGGTGTTCGCGCGGTTGATGGAAAAAGGCGGATTGGCGTCGTCGATTGCCGAAGCCATCATTAAGATTTTGGGCGAGAAACGCGCCATACTTTCGGTTATCTTAGGCTGTATGGCGCTGACTTACGGCGGACTTTCGGTGTTCGTCGTCGCGTTTGTCATGTACCCCTTCGGAGCGGAGCTGTTCAGAAAGGCGGACATACCGAAAAAACTCTTGCCCGCCACGCTCTGCATGGGTATCTTTACAAGCGCGATGGTGGCGCTCCCGGGTTCGCCGCAAATTCAAAACATTATACCTTCGTCGTATTTCGGTACGACTACTTGGGCGGCGCCGATTATCGGTATATTCGCCACGGTGCTCTTTATGGGAGAAGCCCTCTCTTGGCTGTTGTACCGCGCGATAACGTTGAAGAAGAAAGGCGAAGGTTACGGCGAGACGGCGGACAGCCGCAGGCGCAGAGACAGGACGTTGCCGCCCGCGCTCCTTGCAGCGTCGCCTCTCGTTATGATTATCGTTGTGAACATTATCCTCAGCAATCCATTTAACTGGAGCTGGGGTTTCCATTGGGACGACACGTCTTTAGATCCGTTCCTTCCTTTTAATCTCTCGCTTATAGCGGGAAGTGTCGGCAAGGTGCAGGCTATTTGGTCTATCAGCGTTGCGCTTATCTTAGGCAGTTTGCTTGCGGCGTACATAGGAAGACGCAAGTTTAAGAACGGCGGCGAGAGATACATCGACAACATCAATTACGGCGCGGCGACATCCTGCGCAGCGGTGCTTAACGTATCGAGCGGATTTGCCTTCGGCAGCGTCTTGGTGTCGCTCCCCGGTTTCCTTCCCATCACCGATATGCTGATTTCACTGGGACAAAGCGCGGGACCTTTGGTCTCTGCGACTGTCACCACCAATGTTATGGGCGCTATCACAGGATCCGCTTCCGGCGGCATGACTATCGCGCTTAACCTTCTCGGTAAAGAGTGGCTTGATATGGCGGTTTCACAGAACATCCCCCCGGAAGTGCTTCACAGAATAGTTTCTATAGCTTCCGTCGGCATCGACCCCGTGCCGCATAACGGCGCGTTGGTCACGCTTCTTTCAATCTGCGCCCTTACCCACCGCGTAGCCTACTTCGACATCGTCGTTCTTATGGCTATGAAATTCTTTATCCCCTACCTTTGCGTTGCCTTCTACTTAGTAACCGGTCTAGTATAGTTGGGGCGAAGCCCCAACAGGGAGGACTTTATGGCAGATAAAAAATTGTTAAAAAATTTAGCTATATTTGATCCGGAGATATTTGCGTTGTTGGAGGAGTCGCACGTAAACAGGCAAACGATGTTGTCGCTGATGCCTACCGATAACGCCATAAGCCCGTTTTCGACGCTTTTAATGGGAAGTTCGTTAGCAAGCGAGTTTTACGACCATCATTATAAAGGGCATCACGGAAGATTGGAGAAGCTGGCGGAGAAGCGTTTTGCGGAGCTTTTTAACGCAGAGCACGCCATTGTCAGAGTAGAGAGCCACGCCGCCGCAAGTCGAGTGGTATTACAGGCGATTTGCGAAAAGAACGATACGATTCTTTCGTTTAATCTAAGAAAACGGGAACACTGCACCGGCGATGTTATGACTTATAACTTTATAAAGTTTGCTTTAGAGCCGAATACTTTTGAGATTGACTTTGAGAAGCTGGCTAAACAAGCGAACGAAGTCAAGCCTAAACTTATTATCTATTCGCCGACAAATTACCCCAAGAACATTGAGTACGGCAAACTTGCGACGATAGCGAAAGAGGCGGGCGCTACTCTTTGGGTGGACGTCGGGCAAAATGCGGGACTTGTGGCGGCAAAAGTGGTGCCAAGCCCCGTGCCTTTTGCGGACGTGGTGACTTTTGCGGCAAACGACGCGTTGCACGGGCCTCAAAGCGGCGTTATCCTCTGCAAGAACCATCTGGCTGAAAAGATGGATAAGACCGTGCTTGATACAGGGCATTTTAACATGAAAAAAAATATGTTGGCGGCTTTCGCCATGGTCGCAAAAGAAGCCATGACGGACGAATACAAAGCTTACGCCAACGAAGTTGTTACAAACGCAAAAGCTCTTGAAGAGGGACTTCATAACGCAGGCGTAGAAACGCTGTGTTCGCCTACGGAAAATCACCTCGTCCTCGCAAAAATCCCCGAAAACCAAGACGCAACGATTTTGCAACAAAGATTTGCCGAATGCGGGCTTTTGGTCAAAGCCGAAAAACTTATGACCTCCGACGAAAACGTAAATTTCCCCATACTTCGCTTATCAAGCTTAAACGC
>JAFXOC010000423.1 GCA_017529085.1 Selenomonadaceae bacterium
AGGGAAACGAATTCACGGACACTCAAATGGGACTTGCTCTTGGCGGCTCGTGGATAAAGCAAGGTCCGAAGGGGAACAGTTTTTTGAACGATAAAGACTGTCCCGTCAAAGACGCTGATACCGCTCAAATGTACTTTCAAGAATTAGAGTGGATGAATGGGGCAATTGAGGAAACCGCCACGCTCTTGATAACTGCACCGGTGAGAAACGGAATTGTATCCGATGAAGATAACCACGTCTTTGATTTCTTTGACACATATACTTTAAATGGCAATGTATATTTTTTAGAGTCAAACTCCGTATCTCTCACTCCGAGAAGTTTAAAACAAAATCTAAAGTTGATAAGGTGGTACAAATGATGACTTCGGGCGGTTTATCGAAACTGGCGGCGGCTCTTCAAACCGCCGTCATAAAAGCGAAAAAAGGCAGAGCGGCTGTGCGTGGAATAGTCAGCGGCGATAGCGTTCAAGTTGGCAACAGATACTACGCAAAAAGACTCGCCACGGATTTGTCCACTCGGGACGGCGATGTTGTTTGGGTACAGATTACGGACGATGATTCGACTGCGGTTATTGTTGGAGCATAACTATGGAGCAAACTGTAATTTCAAGCGTTGACGGAAATAATTTTATTGACTCATTCGGGCGGCGGTTAGTCAGAATTGGGAATATGACAATTCGGGCGGGAGATGTCGTTTGGACTGACGGGCGATGTATTTATGGGAATATGCTCCACGGCAACAGAACGCCCGCTACATTCGCTTACGGAGATGATTTTGAAGGAGTGCCGCTTAACGCTTATGACGGCACATTATATATTTACACCCGCGACCATAAAATCAAGAGATACATTTCCGCATATTCCAGTTATTTTTGTAATAACGGCAAAGATTATTATTTGCAAAAATCTAGCGACAGTCAAGGCTCTGTTGACATTGATATTGGCAATGACAACAAAGGCTGGGAAATAAAATGTATAGGCGCGGGATATAATGCGTATCGCGGGGCGGGTATTGAAGTCACTCGTAAAAAATCCGATGGCGAAGTGGTGACGGGCAAGTATAGCTACGGCTCTAAAAATGCAAACGCTGTGGTATATTCGCAAGGCTCGAAACATTGGGACGCAAAATCCGTATCCACAGTCACGACAAGTTTTTCTTCCGAAGCGCACCCCGAGCGAAATTATACGAATACCGAAACTATAACTCGCGTCGCTTACGAGTATTCTTCATTCAAAGATGTTCTCGGTTTTTCGCATTATGTCAACGATTGGAATGTGCAATTCGACAAACCCATAGAAATTTGGCATGACGGGAAATGTGTACGAGAGTTTCAATTAAAGGATTTTCTCAAAAATTGTAATGAAGCGTTAAACGCTATTCCATTAAGCTACGGCGCAAAAGGAACTTCTTCCGTAGTAACAGAGGTGAGAATTTCCGGCAGTACTTGCAATATTGACACGCAAGGTAACTGGAAAGTAATAATCTCTGCGAGAGTAGTCGGCTACAAATTCGCCACTTTGCAGACGACCCGACCTTATTTTGAAAGGACTCAAACGATTACAACAGTAGATAGCGCGCCTAAAGGTTACGCCGGTTATACTTGGGATACCCACGAAACAAGAGATGTCTACACATCAACTACCGTTTCTTATGTTCCACAAAGCAGAACAGCCACCATTAAATGCGATGTGAGTGTTCAATGGCTCGTAGAGAACGGCAAAATTATCGACCACATATATTCTTATGGCGAAATAACATATTATCCAAGAATACACTATACCTGCGATACATTTTGGGTAAGCGAGGGAGCGTTTGGAGATATAGGAAATATACTTCAGCCGTTTTATGATGAAGTATCGCATTTTGAGGGAACGGGCGGTTTACAGACGTTAGGGATATTTTTACAAGATTCGGGGAGTTGTACGAGAACGCCGGTGGAGTATCTGAATACGGAAGGAATGTATATTGAGTTGAATGCCGAGAAGAAGTTGTTTGAGAATAAAGATTACGAATTTCCGATACAAGACAATTTCTACTGGAAAACGAATAACGGACGCTCGTATATGCAAGCGGTGGCTTACCAAAACGGTGCATTGGTAGCGGACGGCAAAGACTCGTCCGGCGTTTATTCCATTGTCTGTTTAAATCCTCGCAAGGGAGAATATTTATTTCGCGGCGGCGATAACGCGGTATATGTGATACGGAATGGGAAAGTTAGCCGCGTGATGTATAACAAACATCCAATCTTCGTTCGCAACAAGCGGCTTAGATTTATAAATAGAAAAACCAGTTTGAAAAAGTCTAAACTTTGAGGAGGGTTCTTATGGACACAGCGTTACAGTTTATTTTATCCTTCGCCAGCGCGATATTTTCGGCGGTTATCGCCTATTTCGGCTGGTGGTTGAAAAAACGCGACTCGGAACGTGAGGCGAAGGAGGACGAGCGGCAAAAGATTTATTCCGCTATAACCAGCGGAATGAGAGCGATTTTGCGAGATAGAATAATTCAAATTTACGAAGATTGCGCCGCCAAAGGCA
>JAFXOC010000424.1 GCA_017529085.1 Selenomonadaceae bacterium
AAATAGAGAGCCGCGCCTTTGCTATGGGCGGAAAAAATTATTTTGCGCCCGTTATGACAGTGGGAGATTTTTTAACGGGCAAAAGCGGAAGCAAAAATTTTTTAACAACGCCTACTTATAAGCCGGGGGTAAAAGCGGCGGATTTTCGCGAAATTTTACCGAATTTAGTTACCGAGCCTTTAAAGCGAGGGCTTGTGGCTTTTGATAAAAAAATAAAGGGATTTTCTCAAAACGACGTCGTGTTGACGGGAGTCGAAACGCGTTCTTCCTCGCCGCTTAGGATAATTAGGAATAAAGAAACCTACGAATCGGAAAATATAAAAGGACTGTATCCTATAGGCGAAGGCGCGGGATACGCGGGAGGCATCATTAGTTCCGCCGCAGACGGAATAAAAGCTACTCTTGCATTTATAAAAAAAAGTGATACAATAGACATTCAATAAAAATTGGAAGTGGGAACATCCACAAACTCAAATACCCGTGAGTCCAGAGGGCTGCGCCCTTTGGCGGGGTCAAGGGGCAGCGCCCCTTGCGGGTTTGGGCGGAGCCCAACAAGCGGGAGGAAATAAATGAGTAGATTGTTTGGAACAGATGGGGTGCGAGGCGAAGCTAACGTGTCGCTGATGCCGGAGTTGGCTTATCGACTTGGACGCGCCGCGACGATTTATTTTGGCAAAGAATCTAAGAAACAGCCTATAATACTAATAGGACGAGATACGAGAATTTCGGGGCAGATGTTTGAAGCGGCGCTTGCCGCCGGAATTTGTTCCGCGGGAGGGATTGCGAGCATTATCGGCGTAATTCCTACGCCGGGGGTTGCATACCTAACGAAAAAACTTCACGCAAAAGCGGGAATTGTGATTTCGGCTTCGCACAATCCTTTTGGGGATAACGGCATAAAATTCTTCGGCGGCGATGGGTATAAACTGCCCGATGCAGTTGAGGATGAACTGGAAAAAATCGTCCGTCAGATAGAAACGAACGACGATTATCCTCGCCCTACGGGAAAAAATATCGGCAGGATGGAGTATAGAACCGATCTCTTGGCGCAGTACACGGATTTTCTGGTGACGACCACGGAAGAAAATTTTGAAGGTATGCGAATAGTGTTGGATTGCGCCAACGGAGCGGCTTATGAGGCGATGCCGAAGGTGTTGAGGCGGCTTGGAGCTGAAGTAAAAGTTATTCACGCGCTTCCAAACGGCACGAATATAAATAACGGTTGCGGCTCGACGCATTTAGAATCGTTGCAAAAGGCAGTCATTGAAAATAAAGCCGATTTTGGCATAGCTCACGACGGGGACGCCGATCGTTGCCTTTGCGTAGATGAAAAAGGCGAAGTAATAGACGGCGACCATATTTTGGTTATGTGCGCGACAGAGATGAAAAAAGCGGGTACGCTTAAAAACGATACCGTTGTTTCAACGGTTATGGCGAATATTGGGTTCCATAAAGCGTTGAAGGAAGCGGGTATAAAGGTTGAAGTCACAAAAGTCGGTGACAGATACGTACTTGAAAATATGCTCGCCAACGGCCACAATATAGGCGGCGAACAATCCGGGCATATTATCTTTACCGATTACTCCACCACCGGCGATGGGCTTTTAACAGCTATTCAGGTGCTAGCGTCCCTAAAAAAGAGCGGCAAAAAAGCTTCGGAAGTGACGGCTGTTATGACAACGTATCCTCAGCTTTTGGTGAACGTAAAGGTTAAATCCAAAGAAGGTTGGGAGAATAATGCTGCGATAAAAGAAGCCATTGCAAAGGGTGAAAAACAGCTGGGCGATAACGGCAGAATTTTGGTGAGACCGTCAGGTACGGAAGAACTTATAAGAGTGATGGCGGAAGGACAAAATCAAGGAGAACTTGAAAACATCTGCAACGCTATCGCGGACGTGGTGAAACGGGAACAGGGATAACTACTCACTTTTGTCTATTATTCTCCCCCCCTACCCCCCCTCTAGGAGGGGGGCTTGATTAGAGGAATTTAAAATTTTGGCTTTTACGCTTCTCTGGCAATAGCCGCAAATACGCCGTTTGTAGCTTTAATTAAATCGTCAGGCGCAAGAATTAATTGCGCGCCTCTTAGTCCTGCGCTGACGGCGATTTTTTCTTGAAGCTTGGCTCTGTCATCAATATAAACGGGATACGCTTTCTTTGCGCCTAGCGGCGAACATCCGCCGCGAATGTAGCCGGTCAGCGCAAAAACTTCCTTTAAATGCACCATTTCAACGCGCTTGTTGCCGGAAACGGCGGCAAGCGCTTTTAAATCTAATTCCAAATCCCCTTGTATTACCGCCATTACAATACCGGTTTTATCTCCTCTTGCCACTAAGGTTTTGTAAATCATTTCCATTGGCATTCCCGTGGACTCTGCTACATGGATTGCGGAAAGGTCGCTTTCGTCCACTTCGTATTCCTTCATCTCATACTTTATGGAAAGTTTATCCAAAATTCGAGCTGCGTTTGTCTTTTTTTGCTTCATAATCTTTACATCTTCTTTCTTGGTAATGATTCCTTAATCTCCCTTAATCTCCTCTAATCTCCCCCCTCTATGAGGGGGCTTTTTTAACGACTAAATCGAAGTGAAAAAAAGCCCTCCTCATGGAGGAGGGACAGCCGCGAAGCGGCAGTAAGGAGTTTATTTTTATCCTTTTCTCAAAGTAAAATAAACAATTTCGGGCGGGCAGCCTATGCGATATGGAAACCAACTTCCGTTACCGGTGTGGACGTATCCGAACGAGTCCCCTTCATTGTAAAATCCTCTGGTGTATTTAAATACGGGGAATAACGGGCAGCCTAAGATACCGAATTGCGAACCGTGGGTATGTCCCGTTAATGTTAATTGTATGTTCTTTTCGCGCGCCGCGTCGATAAATTCGGGATGATGGGCTAAGAGTATTTTTACGGAGTCGGCGGGTACGCCTTTTAACGCTTCGTTTACAAAAGCGCGCTCTTCTTCGACGAATTTCTTTTCCTCGCGCGAAGGCGGATAATCAACGCCTAAAAAATAGAGAGGACGCTTGCCTTCAACCGCAATTTTCGAGCTGTTGTTTAAAAGGTTGATTTTCGTATTTTTTAGAGCTTCTTCAATAGCCGCAATGCCGCGAAAATGTTCGTGATTTCCGTAACAATACCATATACCGTTGGGGAATTGATTGGAAAAACCGTCCACAATTTTTATGGCTTCGTTGTTTATCCTAACGTCGTCGAAGATATCGCCGGTCATTAAGAGCGCGTCCGGTTTACCTGCAGCGACTTGAGTCAACAACTCTTTAAAACGTTCCAATGAAAAGAATCGTCCTAAATGTACGTCGCTAATCTGCGCAATACGAAATCCCTTTAAATTTTCGGGCAAATTTTTTATCGGAATTTGATATTCACGCTCAACGGTTTCATCAATGCCCTCGGATGCGCCGTAAACGGTGGCGACCACGGCAGTCGCAGGATATAGCAGCGCCCCTTTCAAAAGATTCCTGCGGCTTCTGCTAAATGTTACGGGCGAACCAAACGCTCCCATACACTTTGTAATTACAAAGCCTATCGCGATTAAAACGGTAAAAATCAGCTCCGCCACAACCACAATCGTAGCTAAACGTATAAGAGTCGGCGTAAACGCTTTGTCGTCAAAAATTGTGTATCCCGAAAAAAACACTATAATTGCTAAAACGTGCAACGCTATTAATATGCGCCGCCAAAAATAAAAAGTATACTCTTCGGTTATTTTAGAAAGCGCCCAAATTGAAGCTCCCAATAACGCCAACAAGAGCACCGCAAATATTGTCAAAAAAAACGCAATGGACAATGTGGTCACCCCTTGATTTTTATCATCGAGTGCAGTATAACACAAATGAAAGAAAAATGAAATAGATATTGTCTTCGGTAAGCGAAAAAATTATTTTTTTACTATTCAAGCGCATGGTATCTCCTCCCTGCCGCTTCGCGGCTTTCCCTCCTCTAAGAGGAGGGCTTTTTTCAGCCATGTGAAATTTTCCTTTTATTGCCCCCCTCCTAGAGGGGGGTAGGGGGGAGTTCCAGAATTGTCGAATTTGGTAAGTTTTATTTTTTTCAACAATTCGTTTGCGATAAAGCCGATTACAATCCCTGTTGCAACGCCGATAACGCCTAAAATCGGGAGATAGTAGAAAAATTTTGCGCTTTCCATAAAAATCGACGCGACAAATAATTGTCCCAAATTATGCAAAAATCCTCCGGTTGCGCTAACCGAGACACAGGAAAATTTTCCCGTTCGCTTTAAAATTATCATGCCGCAAAGACTTATTAAGCCGCCGATTATACTGTATACAAATACGCCGGGTCCCCCGAAAAAAAATGATGACAACACCGCCCGCGCGGTAAGCACAATAAAAGCATCTCTTGATGAAAAATAATAAAGCGTAAAAACTGTTGCGATTTGCGACAACCCTAGTTTTGCCCCGGGCGCCATAAAGGGAAGCGGAATCATGCTTTCAAGGAGAAAAAGAGCGAGAGAAAAGGCGACAATTTGCGATAAAATCACGTAGCGACGCATTATTCGTTCTCCTTAATCTCTATCAAAAGTCTATGCGGAAGACAGGCGATTATTTCTCCCGATTTTGAAATTGCGCCAGTTTTAACGCATACGCCGTCTTTACAATTCGCGGTTTCCACAAAGATTTTTTTGTTCTCCACCACTATTTTATTTTCGCCGTATTCGTTTTTTATCGTTAATTCTGCATTTTTATCTAAATTAAGCGTTTTGTATATTTTGCCGTCAACGGTAATTTCTGCGATATTTCCTTTTGAGTCGGACAAAAATAATATTGGCGCGAGAGATAATGTGATTAAAGATAAAATTAAAAGAATGTCTTTGCGCACGCCAATTACAACCTATGTATAATATCCTGTCCGTCTATTGATTCGCCGCCGGAGACAGAAGGGAGAAACGCCGCGCCGTTTACGAAGTGAGCGCCTTCGGTTAGACCGTTCTCAATTAGATTTTGGCGAATAAGAGAATAATTGCTTAAACAGAGTACGCCTATTTCGTTGGGCATAAGGTTTTTTAACTCTTTTATCAGAAAGCTAATCGGTTCGTCGTAGGATTCGTCGATGGTTACATAAGAATCATGTTCGGCGAATACGAAAATGGAACGTATAGAAGCCTCACTGGCGGCGTAACCCATAAAAATGCGACGACGCCCGACCATGCTGTTTAAAATCTGACATAAATGTACGCGACAACTATCGTGAGCTTGCGGCGCCAGAGCGAAAATTTTCAGAAGCATATTTTCGTCAAACCACGGGGATTTTAGAAAATAATGAAACCACAGGCGATTAAATATATCCTCACCTTTAAACACATTCACAGCCATTCCGGCGTAGTGATATATTCCCCTTTTCAGATAGTTAATACCGACAACTCGTTCGGCTTCGGTGAAAATATCATAGTGAATTGGAAGTTGCCTGTAATTTTCGGCGAAATAATAATTCAAGATATCTTGATCATAGCAATTCCATTCGGGATGAGATTTTAAAAGCTCTAAACCATCGAACAGCAAATTCGGATGGGTTTTGAATTTTTCCATATCTATAAGGAGGACTCCCGAATTAAAGTAACGGTCTACAGAAACAAAACCTTCTTGGCATATGGATTTGGGTATCATGTGGTCATATGTCAACGTTCTTTCGGAAATAGCCCCAATACCGTTTTCACCGATTTCCTCTCTCCAGAGTTCAGCAATGTCAATCGTTGCTATTGTGTCAACGTCTAAATATACAATCTTTTTTATATCGTCGGGGATAATTTTTGCTATCAATAAGCGATACATAGCCGCTTTGCTAAATCTGTTTTCTCCGGGAAGCGATGCAAACACATCGGGCAAGAGCGTTTCGACATTGTAAAAAGATATTTCCTGTCCGTAAGAGCGGGTAAGGCGGACAAATTTTGCGCGGTTTTCCTCTGTCAGCGTGTTGTCGTGAAGCAAATGTATAGAAACTTGCGACGTAGTATTTTCAAACACGGAAACAATAGCTGTTCCCGCGATTTTGCTAAAATTTCCCGTTTTGTCGTAAATCGCGTAACAAATATTGAAGGTTTCCTTTTCCAGTATCGAATCCAATATTATTCTCCCCAATCCTCAATCATAACACAGGGTATTTCAATGAATTGTTTTAACTGTTTATCGTTGGTTAAAAACAAATCACATTTTTTTATGCAAGCTACCGCTAATTGCATACAATCAAAAGCTTTAAAATACTTATACTCTGCTCGAATTTGAGCAGTTTTAGACGCAATTGTCCTGTCTATGTCATACGCAACAATCTCAGCATCTTCGAGAAATTTCCAAAAATTTTCCACTTGCATCAAATTATGGTTACGATAAGGATATACAAGATATTCCGCACAAGTAACCGTTGAAGTGACGATATCACATCCGCTGTTAAGTATAGCCTTAAAAATTTCTTCTGTTTTACCATGTAATACCGAATCCATTGTAAACCAATATATAAACGGCGTTGTGTCAATAAATATTTTTTTAAATTCTGTCATCATCTCTTAAATCCTTTATATATTGTTCCATTTCCTCATTACTTCCAAACCAATATCCGGCGCTTCCCGAATACTTCATAATATCTATACTCCTTTTCTTTTTCTTTATTGGAGATTCATCGTGAAAATTTCGCATATAACCAACTATTGACAATAAATATTTTTCCGGCATTGATTCCAAAAGCTGAGACGCCTCTTGCCTTAATATAGACATGAATATCCCTCCGTTTTTAAAAAAAGAAAATACCTTCAGTAGCTTATATTATAAAATCTATCAATAATTTTTGCAACACTAAGATTTCCACATAAATTTCGCTCAACAAACCTTCCTTATATCTAAAATTTGTGCTATAGTTTAAAGGCATGGGGTATCTCTAAAAACTTATTTTTGATGACTCCCCATAGTTTCTCAAAAATATTTAATATCGAGGTTATACTTTATGGAAATAAACGGGCTTAAAGAGAAAATTGAAAATTACGACGGGAGAAAAATCCGCATAATGGAAGTGTGCGGCACACATACCCATGAGATTTTTAGATTGGGCGTGCGTTCGCTGTTACCCAAAAATATCGAGCTTATATCAGGGCCGGGTTGTCCCGTTTGCGTCACTCCCGTAAGCTTTATCGACGAAGCCGTATACCTTGCCAAAACCGGCAAAACAATTTTCACGTTCGGTGATTTGGTGCGAGTGCCGGGAAGCGATAAAACCTTGGCGAACGCAAGACAAGCAGGCGCAAAAGTCGAAATAGTATATTCCCCGTTGGACGCTCTTCAATATGCGAAAAACCATCCGGAAGAAGAAATCGTATTCTTATCCGTAGGATTTGAAACCACGACTCCGGCTTCTTTACTGGCGTTAAAACAAGCCATAGCGAAAAGCGTAAAAAACTTCTCCCTGCTTACGGCGAACAAAACCATGGACGAAGCTTACCGAGTCATGGCAAAAAGCGCCGACGCTTATTTATACCCCGGTCACGTCGCCGCCATAACAGGCGCAAAAAAGCTTGAGGAATTGAAAAAAATCGGTATTAGCGGCGTTGTAACCGGATTTACGGCGAAAGAAATACTTCAGGCAATTTGTTTTATAATCGAAAACGCCCAAAAAGGAGAGCCATTTTTCGGCAACGCCTACGAAAACGTTGTAAAACCCGAAGGCAACAAAGCCGCAACCGAACTTGTGGAAAAATTTACTCGCCCCATAGATACGGAATGGCGAGGGCTTGGCATATTAAAAAAAAGCGGGCTGACTTTAAAAGATGAATTTACAGACTTTGACGCGAGAAAAAAATTCAGTATACCCAAAATGAACGGAACAGCCAACCCCGCTTGCAAATGCGGCGACGTTTTAAGCGGGAAAATTTTTCCGAAAGATTGTCCGCTCTTTGCGAAGGTTTGCGTCCCCGAACACCCCATAGGCGCTTGCATGGTATCTAACGAAGGCGCTTGTTCTGCGTTTTACAAATACGGAATTTAAACATTTAATAATTTTCTTGCAAACTCATAACCGCTTCCATTGCGGATTCTTGATCCATCAAAATTTCTCGCGGCTTGGAACCTAAAGACGGACCGACGATGCCGAGCTGTTCCATTGTATCTATAAGTCTTCCGGCTCTTGCAAATCCTACTCTAAATCTTCGCTGTACGTTGGACGCGGAAGCTTGACCGGTCGTCACCACAAGCTCAACCGCGTCAGCCAAAAGTTCGTCGACTTTCAAAGAATCGTCCTTTTTTGATTTGGATTTGTCGTTTTCCTCTTCTTCGGCGCGTTCGGTAAAGTTGATTATATCCTCGTTTGCCTCCATCTCCTGACCTTGACTTCGGATAAAATCCAAAAGCAACTCTACTTCCTCGTCGCTGACAAATGCGCCCTGCACGCGACGAGGTTTGGGAGCGCCTATCGGATAAAAGAGCATATCGCCTCTGCCCAAAAGTTTTTCCGCGCCGCTTGAATCTAAAATGGTGCGCGAATCCACTTGAGAGGACACGGCAAAAGCTATACGAGACGGAATATTTGCCTTTATAATGCCCGTTATGACATCTACAGAGGGGCGTTGTGTGGCAAGAACGAGATGGATTCCCGCTGCGCGCGCCTTTTGCGCAAGTCGGCATATCGCGTCTTCTACTTCGTGGGGCGCCACCATCATCAAGTCCGCCAATTCGTCGATAATAATAACTATGGCTGACATTTTGTCTTCCGGAAATTTGTTGTTGTATGTTTCCATGTTGCGGACGACTTTTTCCGCAAATTTAGAATATCGCTTTTCCATTTCTTGCACAGCCCAGTTTAAGACCGAGGCTGCTTTTTTTGCGTCCGTTACAACCGGCACCATCAAATGCGGTATGCCGTTGTAATTGGACAGCTCCACCATCTTTGGGTCTATCAATATAAACTTAACCTCGTCAGGCTTAGCCTTAAACAATATGCCGGTTATAATTGTGTTTATGCAGACGGATTTACCCGAACCCGTCGCGCCCGCCACCAACAAATGCGGCATTTTTGCCAAATCCGCAAAAATCGCCTGCCCGCCTATATCTACCCCCAAGCCTACGGTTAATTTTGATTCGGCTTCCAAAAATTCGGGACGCTCCAAAACTTCTCTTAACTGCACCCCTTCAAGCTCTTTGTTGGGCACTTCTATTCCTATGGCGGATTTTCCCGGGATTGGCTCTATACGCACGGAAGTCGCCGCCAAAGCGAGCGCCAAATCCTCCGACAATCCCGTTATCTTGCTGACCTTAACCCCGGGCGCAGGTTCTAATTCGTACCTGGTTACAGCGGGCCCGTGACAGGCGTTTTTAATGTTCGCTTTAACCTTAAAATCCTCAAGAGTTTTCGCAAGAGTTCTCGCATTGTCCTCTATTTCGATTTTTAGCGCTAGGTTTTGTTTTTTTACCTTCTTTGACAGTATATGCTCCACCACGGGAAGCTCATAAGGTTTAGGCGGCAACGGTTCGACTTCCTCTTCTTCGTTATGCGCGTCAAAATCGTCGTTGACAAATTTGCCTTCACCATAGCCCCGATTATCTGCGTAAAGAGTTTCGTCGCGATTAGCGTTATCCACATTGCGTTCTACCGATGAAGCGTCTTCTTTCCGATACGCCAAATCCTCGCGAATTTCGCGTTCATCTCTAAAATCTGGCTCGGATAAATCCAATTCCTCTTCGTTATTCTCAGGATAAGCGGGAATTTCGTCTCTACTCCTAAAAGCGTCCGCCCGAACGACAAACCCCGCCGCATCCATACCGCTTTCGCCTCTCTCTGACGGCGGCGCAATTACGGGAGAAGGCGTCGCTGCCGTTTCTTCAGTATCACTTTCTAAACCATCGTCTTCATAATAATTTTTTTCTACATTCTCATTAAAATTTTCTTCATTCAAAATATCATCATTTACATTTTCCAAGTCGTTCTTGTTAGAATTTGCTTCATTTACATTGTTCTCATTGATATTTTCATTCACGCTGTTTTCTACAGTATTTTCATCGTATACGTTTTCTTCAAGCGTATTCTCTTTAAATTCGTCGTTTTCGGCAAAATTCCTAACTTCATCCTCAAATTCACCGGGGTTTTCCGAATGAATTGCGTTTATCGCATTTTCCTCATATTCGCCTATTGTTTCTTTATTCGGAGCCGCTATTATATCCGAACCGTATTCTTCTTTTACCGCGTCTTCGGGAAAAGCGTTATCTGTGGCTTGGTTGTAAAGGTTAGCTTCAACAAACTCCTCTTCTTCTTTTTTATGTCGTTTTTCCTCAATACCTTTCCTAAAGGTCAAAAACGCCGCTATCCCCGCGCCTATTCCCTTTAAAGTTTTTTCTTCCGTAAATAAAATACCCTTTTGGAGCGAACAATTTGTCGCAAACAATCCTGAGCCTATAATGCCGCACACAATAACAATAAAACTGCCGATTTCGCCGAAGAAATTTTTCAATATCGAAACTATAGAGCCGCCTAAAATTCCTCCGCCGACGTCTATGCCTTCCACTGGCGTTTTTACATAATGATAAAAAGCAAGCAACATGGAGAACAAAAAAACACAGCCAAAAAACCGAGCGTTTACGGTAAAACCCTTATGATGAAGTATAAAATACATACCTGTTAAAAACAGAACGGCTTGCGAAAAAAGCGCTCCCACTCCGAAAAGATAATATAACAGTTCCGCTAATCTAAAGCCCACAAAGCCCGCGTTTAGCCCAAAAATTCCGCAAGTCGAAAGCACGGAAAACATTATTAGGAATACGCCCAAAAGTTCCAATCTTCTATCGTGATTTTTTCCATTCTTTACCGAAACCTTACGATTTTTATGATTATATCTTTTTGTAATGTGTTTATGCGATTTTTCCACCGATGCTCCCTGAGATTTTAGCATTGTCAAGGAAATTCCCCTTTCACAATTATATTTTTTTCATATTGATTTATTATATCATACAATTTTCATTTTTTCATAAAAATTTTTTAAATCAAAAATACTAGATAAAAATTATTGTCAACTATTGACATGAGAGCGAGTTTCATTTATTATATATATAAATTCTCAATTGAAAAAACTTTTCAATCTCATGTAGGAGGAATTTTAAATGACACTTCGTGAAGGAAAGGTCGGCGAAACCTTTTGCGTAGAAAAAATAGAGCCGTCGCCGCTTAAAAGCAGGCTTATGACAATGGGGCTGACGAAGGGAACAAAGATTGAAGTTATGCCAAGCGCGCCTTTTGGCGATCCCATGGCTATAAAAATCCGTTCTTATAAACTTGCGCTTAGGCGAGAAGATGCGGAAAAAGTAATTGTGCAAAAGGTAGGGTGAAAAAGTTGTCGGATATTTCTATAGCGCTTACAGGCAATCCCAATACGGGTAAGTCTACGATTTTCAATCAGCTTACGGGAGCAAGGCAGAAAATCGGAAATTGGCCGGGCGTTACCGTTGATAAAAAAATCGGATATTTAAACTATCAGGGTCGAAACATAACCGTGGTGGATTTGCCCGGTACATACAGCGTTTCTGCTCGTTCGCCCGAAGAAGCCATTGTTATGGATTTTTTGAAGAATAACAAGATGGACGTTGTGGTTGACGTTTTGGATTCTTCAAATTTAGAGAGAAATCTCTTCCTCACCCTTCAGCTTATGGAAGAGGGAATTCCCCTTCTCATCGACCTCAATATGCAGGACGAGGCAAAAAAGCGAGGTCTTGTTGTTAATAAAGAAAAACTCTCGCAAATTCTCGGTATGCCGGTGGTTGAAACCGTCGGCAGAAGAAGCGACGGCGTCAAAACTTTGCTCAGCGTGTTTACCACCGAGGTGATGGAGAAATATCATCCTTCGGAAATGATTCAATCGCATATTGAAAATGTAAAATCCATCAACGAGAGCGGCAAATCCGCCGAAGAGATAGAAGAAGCGATTATCGACGCAAGATACGCCCTTATAAACGATATTGTAAGCGAAGTCGTCACCATTGACAAAAGAAGCGTATCAATATCGGAAACCATAGACAAGTATCTTGCAAATGGCATTTTGGCGCCATTTTTATTCTTAGGAATAATGTATGTTGTTTTCCTTATCACATTCGAGTGGATAGGTCAACCTATCGCGGATTTGGTGGACGAATTGGTAGCGGGTCCCATAACCGAAGGTGCAACCTCATTCTTGGAGGGCGTAGGGGTTTCCGAGTGGCTGAAAGCAATGATTGTGGACGGGGCGATTGCGGGCGTAGGCGCTGTTTTAACCTTTGTACCTCTTATCTTCATC
This sequence comes from Selenomonadaceae bacterium, assembly GCA_017529085.1. Classification (GTDB taxonomy): domain Bacteria; phylum Bacillota; class Negativicutes; order Selenomonadales; family Selenomonadaceae; genus RGIG9201. The sequence goes on from JAFXOC010000424.1 coordinate 12,272, forward strand.
CTGTTCTTCTGCTTGAGTTTCTTAGACGGCACGGGGTATATGGCAAGAGTCGCTTTCGTCACC
>JAFXOC010000005.1 GCA_017529085.1 Selenomonadaceae bacterium
ATATATACGCTTACAACTTTAATCGCTTCCTTTTTAAGCGTAGTTATCGGCGCGTTCATATTCGGAGGAGATGTTCCGCAATTGGGAGTCATAGGCGGAGAAACGGGCGAGGCGGCATCGTTTTCGCTGCTTTCAATGCTCGTTGGAATAGTGCCGAAAAATCTCGTTAATCCGATAGTAAACGGCGAAATGCTTCAAGTTATATTTGTCGCCGTGATTTTCGGTATATGTATAAACAAACTGGGCGACAAGGTGAAAATTCTGCACGATTTTATCGACGCCATGAACAACTTCTGCTTGCGTATGATTACGATGATAGTGACTTTTATCCCGTTTATCGCCTTCTTATCTATGGCGTCCCTTGTTATAAACGTGGGTCTTGATTCCGTGCTGATTTTGGGTAAATTGGTAATGGGGCAGCTTGGCGGCAGTCTGATAATGGTGGGAGTTTACCTTTTAATTCTCCTCGTTATCGGACGAATTACCCCCATTCCCTTCCTTAAAAAAATACCTTCGTTCGTTCCCATTCCTCTTTCCACTTGCTCGTCAAACGCGACAATGCCGTTTACTTTAAAATTTTGCTCGGAGAAAATGGGAATTTCCCAAAAACTTTCTTCGTTTTCAATTCCCGTAGGCGCAACTGTAAATATGGACGGCGGTTGTTTTTATTTATCCATTGCCAGCATAATGCTTGCGAGGATGTACGGCGTGGAGCTTGATTTTGACGTGCTTTTCACCGTTTTCGTAACGGTTGTTGCGCTCTCAATAGGCGCGCCCGGTGTGCCCGGCGGCGCGTTTGTGTGCCTTGCGTCAATCGTTGCGGCTTTGGGGTTGCCTGTGGAAGCTACGGCTATAGTCTTGGGTATCGACCCGATTTGCTCGATGCTTCGCACCGCTTTAAACGCAACGGGAGATATAGCCGCCACAACCGCGCTTGCAAAAAATGAAGACCTTATAGATGAAGACATATATAGGAAGGTGTAAAATTTTAAGGCAACCTCTAAAAACTATTAAATTTCTCTGATGACTCTCCGCCCCTTCGGGGACAGGGAGTCATCAAAAGTAAGTCTGTCAGAGATGCTCTTAGAAATAGGAAGTCGATGGAGGGATTAGCATGGAAGAAATTATGACCGAAAAAGAAAAAATGCGCCGTCAAATGCTGTACAACGCAAATTATGATGAAGAACTCATCTTAGAGCGGACGAGGGCAAAGAATATGTGTTACGATTTTAACAATTTGCGCCCGTCCGACGAAGCCAACAAGTATGAACTGCTCAGGGAACTTTTGGGCAGCGTCGGCGAAAAGTGCGAAATCTTGGCGCCTTTTTGGTGCGATTACGGGTATAATATACATATCGGCGAAAATTTTTTCGCCAACCACAACACAGTAATTTTGGACGGAGCGCCCGTCACTTTCGGCGACAACGTGTTTATCGCCCCGAATTGCGGTTTTTATACGGCGGGGCATCCTCTAGACAAAGAGCGCAGGAATAGGGGCTTGGAGTACGCTTATCCCATAACGGTAGGGGATAATGTTTGGATCGGAGCGGGGGTACAGGTTATGCCGGGAGTAACTATAGGAAGCGGCGCGGTTATAGGCGCAGGCAGCGTGGTGACGAAAGATGTTCCGGGTAATGCTCTGGCGTACGGGAATCCTTGCAAGGCAGTTAGTCAAATTGCAAATGAAGCATAGAAAATTTTTTACGGGGAAAAAACAATGGAAAAACTTGAAGAAGCAAGAAAAATTTTTTCAAAGGATTTGTACGCCACAAAACTTTCTGGCGCAATTATAGAAGAGGTCGGCGACAATTTTGCCAAATGCAGTATGCCTCTTACGGAAAACCATAAGAACGCCTATGGAGCCGTTATGGGCGGCGCAATATATACGCTCGCAGATTTTGCCTTCGCTGTCGCGTCCAATTTTGAAAAAGACAAAGCCACGGTAAGTTTGGTGGGGCAGGCAACTTTCATTGCCGCATCGAAGGGAAATACCCTCTTTGCGGAGGCAAAACTTTTAAAAGACGGAAACAGAAATTGCTTTTATGAAGTAAAAGTAACGGACGATACGGCAAAAATAATAGCTACGGTGTCTTTTACGGGAGCGCACATAATGACTTTTAAGCCGTAAACAAAAAGCTGTCAGCTTGTAAAGAGCTATAAATCTTTACAAGCTGACAGCTAAATTTCAAAAATAGCGGTTCAAGCGGCTTTTTTCGGCGGAGTATAATCTTTCTTGGGTTGTTGCCTTTGCCAATCCGCAATAACCCAATCAGCCCACGTCGTTTCATCGTAATGGAAAAAGAAAGTAGAATCGAGTTGTAACCTTCCCATTAAAGTAGACGATTCAATCATTTTTCTTGCATCTACTCGTCTATAACCGCGTTTTACCAATTCTATAAGCGTATAAACATACGCAAAACGTTCATCAGACATATCGTACGCATATTTGTCCACGCACATATTCACACCTCCCAAATTTCTTGATATGCCAGACATTGTAATGAAATCACGGTTTTATATACAATTTGGCTACCAATACCCTTAGATATGATTTCCAAAAACATATCTTTGGTAATTCTATTTAAACTAACGTCTGAAATCAAACGCTTAATCTTGCCATCAGCCATTGGTCCAACAACACAATCATAAACCATTAACGGATCAACGTTTAAAATTCTGTTTTGATACACGACATCTTTCCACTCATCATTTTGAACCGGAAAATATTTAACATTTAAGTTTTCAAATGACGATTTAAAAACCCGAACAGCAGGACGGGCATTATAAGCTACTCGTTTAGCCCAAGTTACGGCTTGGGTTTTATCTGCGGTAGTGTAAAATCCTTGACCGAAATCCAAGTTTTTTCTGCCTATGGTAAGATCAATGCCGTTTTTTACAATGTTATCGGCAAATTCTAACGTAGTTCCATGATAAACTGTTTTTATCATTACCCTTTCACCTCATATATAATATCATAAAAAGGCTGAAGAAGTAAACAAAAAGATGGAATGTAAATTATCTTCCAAACATCTCCAAAATTTTGCAATTTAAAAAAAATTCTGGCGTAACAAAAAATTATATGGTATAATGTAGCGGGTTGTAAAATATTATAGCCCGCTCGTAAATTTTATAGCTTCCCAATGCGGAGTATGTAGGGAAGAAATTTTTGTTTTTATGTATTGGAGGTTGGTTTGTATGGCGGCTAAATTGCTTACCAGTTGGGAAAATTTTAGTAAAGATAGCGGCGTACCATTGGAAAGCGGAGGCACAAACGATAATTATTTTATTTTTAACGGTATAAATTTGACGGATGATGATGTACAGTCTCAAACTGTAAAAATCGGCATATATCAAACTAATGATAATAAAGTTTATGCGTTTGCTTCGACCGATACTCAGGCGGAGAATATACCTCCAACATCTACGAATATTACGGAAACGACTCAAAATGAGCCAGAAGACGAAAATAATTCTGAAACTCCAGAGGAAACTCCAACAACCAACGCCACACTTATCGCCTCGGGTACGGGCACGCTCGGAACAGACAAAAAAATCACCGGCATAGCAATCACTCTTCAAGGCGGCGAAAGTGTCGAAACTTTTAACAAATTAGCCTTCGGCGGTGACGCTATTACCGACATCAAAGGTTCAGACAGCGCGGACACTGTTTATATAATAGGAAAAGCAAGTGACAACGACACAAACGCAATTTCCAACAGTGTTAAATTAGACTTCCAAAAGGGCGAAGACACAGTAATATTCACAAACGCCTCAACCGTCAGCCAAATCTCGGGGGGGGGGTAGAAAATGGAACAAATATACTTACCCTCAAATCTACATCAACTTCTCTCGATTTAAAGGTTACAACATCCTCGTCGGGTAATGTGAGCGTTTTAGGCGGCAACGGAAATGATTCGATAGACATAGCCAGCATTACCGGTGGCAGCACTACCATGACTTTGGACGCGGGCGACGATAGCGTTAAAATAGCCAGCCTAACGGGCGGCAGTGTTAGCGCGAATTTAGGCGACGGCAATGACAGCATAGAAATTGGTGGAATTGCCGCGGATACCAAGGTGACTCTAACCGGCGGTTCCGGCAATGATACTTATAATTTGAAGAATATATCGGGCAATGTTACTATTACGGATTTTGGTTTTGCGAGTGGCTTTGATGGAGGCGAAAAAGACGGTAATTTAGGCATTGATACCATATATGTCGCAAATCTTGAGGAAAGTAATCTTAGTAACATTACATACAGTAAAGACGAACATAAAGTAACAATTGATAGTAACATAACATTAACGGTAACGGGAAACGACGAGGCGGACGAAGTTTACGCCATGATTGGGAAGTCGGGAGAAACGGCTCAAACGTATAAAATCACATCTGGCGGCGCAAGTCTTGAAGATACTGAGGATACGCCTCAAGAAGATAACGATAATATACTTAATGATTGGACAGGGACTATTAACAAAGACAAAGGTAAAGAGATAAACCAACCTGATGGAAGCGAATATTATCTTTTTACAGGCATAGATAATTTAAACTTAGCGGGAGGCAATACACCTTCTGGAGTAAAAATCGGAATATATCAAACCTCCGATAAAGTTTACGCTTTTGCTTCGACTGCTACCACGGAAGTTCCATCAAAAATAAAAATTTCAGAATCGGGAGAAGAGGTAGCTGAGGACAATGCCACGCTTGTCGCTTCCGGTTCGGGTACAATTAATGGCAACAAAATAGACAGTATATCTCTTACCCTCCAAAACGGCGCTGATTTAAAAACATTAGGTTTCAGCGGAAGCGACATTACAAGCATTACCAACGCTGACAGCGAAAAAACTATTTACTCTTCGGGCAATTTGACCGTTGGCAGCATAACTTCCGCAGGGGATAAGACGCTGACTTTAAAAGCGGGGTCTGATCCTCTTAATGTAGAGGTTACTACATCCACCTCGGGCAAAATAGACGTTGTAGGCGGCGAAGGTAATGACTCGCTTAATATTGCAAAAGTCGAAGGCGACTTAACCGCGACTTTAGGCGCGGGCGCAGATAATGTGGAGATTGCAGAGCTTGCTTCCAATAAAAAGCTTGAGATAAAAGACGTTGGAACGGGCGACGACAAAATCACGGTAAATAAAGTTTCCGGCACCGGAACCTTTACCATTAGTGATTCGGGCAGCAATACCATTAACGCCACGGTAGAATCCGACGGTAAAGTAGAACTTAACGGCGATATAGGAACGTTAGAAGGTCAATCGGGTACTTCTTTTGATAGCGTTACCGTACAGAAAACTGAAAACCACCTCGCTGTTTCTGCGGCTACAGATAAAGCGATAGAACTTGAAAGCGCAGTGATTGGCGGTCAGGTGTCTATAGCGGGTTCTGATAAGAACGATAACTTTGACATTGCTGGGGTTTCGGATAGTAATAATAACGGATTAACTTTAACCGGCGGTAAAGGCAATGACACTTATAAACTAAACGGTAATATCAACGCTACAATCATCGGTTTTGGTTTTGTAAGTGCGGATAGCCAACCCGGCGAATTGGGCAAGGATATTATTTATGTTAACGATATTGCAAGTAAGCTTAGCGACAAAAGTATTAAAATTGTAGACAACAAAGTAACGATTGGCAAAGTAGCCTTAAGCGTAGCAAGCGGCACCACGGTTGTTTACGCTAACATTGCGTCGGGAACAGGCGACGATTCCATTAAAATTTACAAAATCGGCACTGATGGCGCAAGCGTTCTGGGAGATACGCCAGAGGATACGTCTCAAGGCGGTGGTACGACGCCAAGCGGCGATGACACGCAAGCAGGCGCAACTTTGCTTGGCGACTGGACTTCGCTTGATACGGCAAAAGGCGCTAAGTTGACCGATAGCGAAGGCGAACTTACATATTCTCTCTTTAACGGCATGACGTTGAAGAATGTGTCGGGAATAACGAAAGATGTAACCATCGGAATATACAAAACAAATGACGGAGTTTACGCCTTTGCTTCGACATTTGCCAACAACAACACAGACGACAGCGCATCGCTTATCGCTTCGGGTACGGGCAAACTTAGCGGCGGTAAAGTCAGCGATATAACGCTTACGCTTCAAAGCGGCGCTGAGTCAACGACGTTGGGTTTCACCGGAGAGAATGTTTCCGGTATCACTAATTCCGCTAAAGCAAATACCATCTACTCTTCGGGCAGTTTAAGCGTAAATAACATCGTTTCCAAAGACTCTATACTAACTCTAAAACCCGGATCGGATTCTCTCAGCGTAATGGCAAAGTCCTCTTCGGGTAAAGTGGACATCGTTGGCGGCGATAAAGTCGATTCGGTTGAAATTACCAAAGTTGAGGGTACACTAAACGCAACTTTAGGCTCGGGCGATGACAGCGTTGAAATTGCGGAACTTGCTTCCGGCGCAAATCTTACAATAAAAGATGTGGGCGTAGACAAAGACAACATCGATTTGACAAAAGTTTTAGGTACTGCGACGTTTATTGCCGCCGGTAGCGGCGACAGCAGCATTGACGCGGCGGTAGGAAGCGGCGGTCAAGCGGTGTTGCAGGTTACGGGCGCGGGGACGTTGACCGGCGGATCGGGAACTTCTTTGATTGATACTTCGATAAAGAAGAGCGACAGCCTATTGATTGTTTCTGCGAGCGGCAAAACGTCCATTAACGGCGCAAGCGTTAACGGTAAGGTATCCGTAGTCGGTTCTACGGGGGCTGATTACTTCAATATTGCCTATTGTCCGACCGCTAACGATAAAATAACCTTAACCGGCGGTTCGGGCAAGGATGGTTATTACTTCGGCAGCGCAGTAAACGCAACCGTTACCGATTTTGGTTTTGTAAATTCCTTGGGAAGCGCTAAAACTGCCGCTTCGGGCGCGGATATCATCTATCTTTCAAGCGTTGCCGATACGATCGGAACTGTTAAATATTCAAGCGGCATTTTAAAGATTGGCGATAGCGTGGTTCTTCAGGGAGCAAATAAGACGGACACGACGGTTTACGCTTTGATTGCCGCGTCGGGGAAAGATGCTAAAACTTACAGTATCAACGCAAGCGGCGCAAGTTTGGTCGGAGCTTCAAGCAGCAGCGGTACCGATACGCCTAAGGGCGGAACCGATACGGTTACGGTTTCCGGCGGCACGGTTACTTACGAGTCGGTTAAGGGCTCTTCCGGTACCGACGGAACCACGTTTACCCTTACCGGGAAAACCGGCGCTTCTTATGTAGACCTTTCGGCGGCGACGGGTAATTCCATTATCAAGGGAATAAAAACTTATAACGGCTCTAACGACAGCACCGCGACCGTCATAAACACTTCGGGCGCCGTTGAGAGCATTACTTCAAGCATAGACTCAAGCGGAAACTTAGTATTGAAAGACGGCAGCAAAACAATCACCATTGAAGATTTTGAAGCCGGCAGCGCAATAAAGTTGGGCACCGCCAAGAAACAAGAAGTCGCTGTAATAGGCGGCACAGGGAATACCGCCGTTGCCAGCGGGCTTGGCTCGGCTGATTATTATCTTGGCGCGTCGGGCGGGAACACTACTTTCGATTTTAGGAATACCTCCAAGACATACATTGATTTAAGCGGTAATTCCGCTCTTGACGGGGCGACGTACAAATACGTCAAAGGCATAACGGGATCCAGCGACGGCGAGAGCTGGCTTGTATCGGGAACGGACGCTATAACCTTGCAAGCTGCGGGCAAAGGCGATACGTTGGTCGGCGCAAGCGAAGGCGCGGACACTCTCATATCCGCTTCGAACAAAACCACCAATTTCTTGCTCCAAAGCGGCAACGGCGCGGACGTTGTGCAAGACTTTGTCTTTGGCACAGGCGTGACTTCGGATCAGATTTTGGTCGATACCACCATATCTTACGATGAAACCATCGTCAGCGCGTCAAACGGCAAGGTGAGAATTGGCGAAGGTACTTCCGCTTTAATCTTAAGCGCTTCAGGGAAAGATACCGTGGCTATGCAGTACAACCACGGAAAGAAGAACCCCGGTATCGCCTTCATCGACACATCCGAAGACGGCGTCAGCATGAAGTTCAACAACAACTACAACATCATGGTCGGTCAAGGCTCGGTAACTACTGTGGTAGCGGGCTCCGGCGATACCGTTAAGGCGAAAGACAGCACCATGCCGTCGGGTATTGGTTGGAACAGCGACTATCTCATCAGCAATGTGGGATTGTTGGACGCATCCGCCTCAAACATGACCGCGGCGAACGGCGCGAAACACAGCAGCGATGTTGTAAAAGCTGCGACAGGCTCGAACTTAGAGCTTATTTGGGTGTGCGGCGGAATCGGCGCAAACTTCTCCGACAAAGGAGACGATACTCTGGTAGCTTCGGGCAAAGGTCACGATGAAATTTTTGTCGGGGCGAAGATGGGCGACGACGTTATTCAAAACGCCGCCTCGAACGACAAAATAACCTTTATTGATACGAAGGTATCGAATTACGGCGGGGACATCAATAAAATCATAACGATAGACGATAAGACCAACACGTTCTCCGCAGTATTTACTGCCAACGGCTCAACGACCACGATTAAGGCAACCACTTATCAGACGCTGAGTAATACAAAGAATTTAACATTCCACTTTGACGATGTGGATTATGTATGGGACGGAAGTAAATTAAATAAAGCGTAAAACTGAGTAAACGTAACTACAAAACCCCTCTCTGCTTTTTTTGCATAGAGGGGTTAAATTTTTCGTGCAAAATTTTTGTTTTTATGCTAAAATGAAAAGCAGGTGAAAGCGGTGCAAGGATGATAAATCCCTAACGAAAAATGGTGGAATAATATGAAAGAACTTGAAGTTTTAAGCGCCAATACGCTGACAAAATCAGCGGAGACCGAGGCGTTGACGCCGGATTTTTATGTGCTTCGTTATAAAGAATTTTTGCCGATGTATATTTCTCACGGTATGCCTTCGAACGATACGCTCGCTACGTATTATTCGGCGATAAATCAATTTTTGGCGTGGTGCAGGGCAGGCAACGCCCATCCGTTGTATTTGCAGGATTTTCAACTTCGAATGTACCGTAAGACGTTGACGGACAGCGGTTATAAAGATGACAGCATAGCGGTAAAAATAATAGCGGTGCGATTGTTTTACGAAGTCGCGGTAAAATTGAAACTGATTCCCGAAAATCCATGCAAGGATATTGTAACGTCAAGTTCTTTTGCGCAGGACGAGATGATAAGGTTTTATTCGACGGAACAGATTAAGAGCATTTGCGAATTTTTTGAGGATGAAAAAGATGATTTTGTAAGGCTTCGCAATATAGCGGCGGTTTACTTGATGGCTGTCGAAGGCTTGCGCTGCGTCGAGGTGCACAGAGCGAACAGAGAGGATATTGACTTTGAGCGGGGCATAATGCAGGTTCGGGGCAAAGGGCACGGACGGCAGATTTTTCCGTGTTACGAAACTTTAAATATGATAAAGGCTTATTTGGCGGCTTGCCCCCCGCTTGATAAAATCGGGAAAGACGGAATTCTTACGCCGCTTTTTCTCTCGAACGCTAAATTTACAAGATACAATCGTATTACAAGGGACGGGTTGAGGTATGTGCTAAATAAGGCGCTGAAGAGTTTGGGCATTAAGGTTGAAGGCTCGTCCTGTCATATTTTGCGGCATAGCTGCGGCACCAATCTATATGCGGCGAAAAAAGATTTAAGGCTTGTGCAGGACGTATTGGGGCATCGCGACCCAAAGACAACGGCGCGTTACGCGCATCTTGCGAACAGAATAAGCAATAGGGGTACGGAAGCTATTGTGCCTCGGTGAAGAAAAGCGGCGGTTTCGTTTTTGTAAAACCGCCGCTTTTTGTATTTTTTTGAAATAAATTTGCCCAAAAAGAAAATTTGGGTTATACTTATTCAAAAGAAACTATAGGGAGCGATTTATATGAAAAAAGTTTTGGCTGTTATGGTTGCTTTTTTTGCCTTCGCTTGTTTTTTGCCTGCGGCAAACGCCGCCGGTTGGTATTGGCTAAGTTCCGACGCTAAATACACCAAGGAATTTGATCCTTCTTCCGTGGTTGTCACCAAAGCGAAGAACGTCAACGGAAAATCTATCGCCACAGAAATTATGGTTTGGACAAGAACAGCGTATTCATACGAAGGCGCAAAGGAAACCATCAAAGGCTACGATAATATGGGAAACGTAATAAAAAAACCCGAAAACCTAGCGTACAGTTTGGCTCAGGCGGTTATTAACCCGCAGGAGCGCACACTATATTATAAGCAGGAAATTTTCTACAATCAAAAGGGGGAGCCTATTTATAATCGCGATAAAGGCAGAGTTAAAGAGATAAATTCACAATCCTTTGACGAAGCTTTCTACGCCTCCGCTGTGGACGAAGTTTTTCGTATGGGCGAAATGGCGAGGTGCAAGGCTAAAGACAGGTGGATTACCCTTTGGACGGCGCCTGTCGCAAAAGAAACGGTGACTGTTACGGCAGATACGACGACGTTTCGATTGAGAGGCGATAATCTCATCTTTTGGGAATGGGAAGAGCATAAGGATCTCAATAACAAAATCACGGAAATTCGCTTTCAAAAAAAGCGGATAAATATAAAAACTCAAGCGGTACAACTCGTTTCAGGCAGAGTTTGGACGGATAAAAAAGGCTGGAGCAATATTTCAGACCCGTACGAAGGACGCTATCATAAGATAGACGCGACTTCACCCGCCCTAAAAGGCGCGGAAAGGCTCGTGGCTTACGCCAAAGGTTATTCCGTTTGGGTAAACCGCTATAGAACCGATTTGCCGCAGGAAAATAAACAAGAAAGCGCAAAAACGGCGGAGAAACCCGCTGCCCCAGTAACTGCCAATCAGTCTAAAGGCAAGCCTCAAATTAGCGTGAAAAAATAAAACCAGTTATTTAAGTTTTTTCTCTCTCTTTCTTTGCTTCTTTCTTTCTCACTCTTTTTTACAAAAAAGAGAGAGAAAGAAAGAAGAAACTACGACTAAGGGAAGAAAACTAATGCCGATAAAGATACCCAATCAGTTGCCAGCCGCGGAAGTTTTGGAAGGCGAGAACATATTTTTCATGGACGCGGATAGGGCATATAGCCAGGATATAAGACCGCTTAGACTTTTGATACTAAATTTGATGCCGCTTAAAGCCGTGACGGAGACCCAATTGTTGAGACTTTTAGGAAATACGCCTCTACAGGTTGAAGTTGATTTTATCTACACGGAGTCTTATACGCCGTCGCATACGCCGATGGACCATTTGACGGAGTTTTACGGGACGTTCCATGAGGTGCGTCATAGGAAGTACGACGGATTTTTGGTTACGGGAGCGCCGGTAGAGCATTTGGCGTTTGAGGACGTGGCTTACGCGGAGGAGCTTGACGAAATTTTTGAGTGGAGCAGGTCAAACGCGTATTCAACTTTTCATATATGCTGGGGAGCGCAAGCGGGACTTTATTATCATTACGGCGTGCCTAAATATTATATGGAAGAAAAAATTTCGGGGGTGTTTCCGCACAGAATATTGACGCAGCACGAAAAGCTTTTGAGAGGCTTTGACGACAGGTTTTTCGTGCCGCATTCGAGACATTCGCGGAATAAGAAGGAAGATATAGAGAAAATCCCGGAGCTTACGATTTTGGCTGAGATGGAATCGGGAGATCCTTATATAATCGCTAATTTAGAGGAGCGGCAATTCTTTATAACGGGTCACGCGGAATATGATCCATTGACGCTTCACAACGAATATGTACGGGATATGAAAGCCGGGCTTAATCCTAATGTGCCCGAAAATTATTATCCCGACGACGATCCGACAAAGACGCCGATAGTGTGTTGGAGGTCGGTTGCCCACATGCTTTTTGCAAATTGGCTGAATTATTATGTTTATCAGGGTACGCCATACGAATTGGACGAGCTTTTCAGAGATCACAGGGAAGGTTAGATATGAAAAAGACAATTATAGCCGTAGGAATTATGCTTGCTCTGCCTTTTGTGGCTTTTGCTGCGCCGCAAATCCAGCCGTTGCCGCCCAATATCTTTGAATGGGTGCAGTCTTCGGCGAGATCTGGATATTGGTTCAATAAGCAAGAGATGTATTACGGCATAAAAAACGGCGTGATAGATAAGAATTTGCTTACCGTGCCCGTGATGAAAGTATATGACGATGTGCAGATAAACGAAGTCATAACGAAGAGACGCTGGCATGACGCAAGTTTGCAGGGGTATGAGATTTTGGCGGGCGCCGCGGAGTATTTAGAGTTTAATTTGAAGGCAAGAGAAGTTACGATAAAACGTCATGAAGACCTTGACAATACATGGACGACTCTTTCGAGCGAAATGCCAAATCGCAGGGTTTATCTGGATAAATTAAGCGATAAGAATGTGGACAAAATATTTTACATCGCCATTTTGGAATATGCGGATAAGCATAAGGAAGAAATTTTGGAGCGTTCGCTGAAAAAGGGAAAGTTGCCCGAGGTAAAGACGGAGGTAAAAAAAGATAAAAAGAATAAAAATGACAAAAAAGACAAAAAGGAAAGGAACAGCACAAAAGTAAAAAATGACCGATAAGGAGATATTTTCGACGATAGAAAAGGCGGCAATAACCCACGAACTGTCAAAGGGGGAGATTGTCGCCCTGTTGCAATGCAAAAGAGTGGAGGAAGATTTGGCCGCCGCTGCGGATTTGACTCGGAAAAAATTTGTGGGCGACGGCGTTCACCTTAGGGGGCTTATAGAATTTACGAATTATTGCAAGAGAAGCTGCGCATATTGCGGACTTAGGGCGGCTAATAAGCGGCTTACGAGGTACCGTTTGAAAGATGAAGAAATACTAAATCTCGCAAAGAAGGCGAAGGCTTACGGTTATGAAACCGTGGTGTTGCAGGGCGGCGAGGATGATTTTTTCTCATGCGACAGGCTTTTTAACATCGTGTCGAAGATAAAGGCGCTTGACGTGGCGGTGACGCTTTCCGTGGGGGAAAGGAGTTTCGAGGACTATAAGAAATTGAAGGAAGCGGGAGCGGATAGATTTTTGCTTAGGATAGAAACGACAAATCAAGCGCTGTACGCTCGCCATCATCAAGGCATGAGTTTAGAGGCGCGAAAGAGATGTTTGGAGAATTTGAAGGAATTAGGTTACGAAGTGGGTACGGGCAGTTTAATAGGATTGCCGGGTGATTCGGCGGAGACTTTGGCGGAGGATTTGCTTTTCTTTAAGGAAATCGATGCTGATATGCTTGGAATGGGGCCGTTTTTGCCCAATCCCGATACTCCTTTGGGAGCGGAAAAAGCCGGAAGTTTTTCCGTGACGAGAAGATTGTTGTCGATAACTCGGTTGTTGCTCCCCACCGCAAATATTCCCGCAACCACCGCGGTTGAAACACTTAGAGAGGGTGGCAGGGATATTATGCTAAATTCCGGCGCAAACGTGGTAATGTCGAACGTAACCGAGGGAGCCGCGCGTGAATTTTACGCATTGTACCCCGGAAAAAGCGGCGTACACGATAAGCCCGAAGATATGAGGGGAATGTGGGAAGAAAAGTTAAAATCCATGGGAAGATTTGTGGCGAAAGGGAAAGGGTTCAGAAATCTAACGCCTTATTAAAGTTTTTTTCTCTTTTCTTTTTCTTTGCTTCTTTCTTTTTCTCTTCTCTTTTTTACAAAAAAAGAGAAAATAAAAAGTAA
>JAFXOC010000425.1 GCA_017529085.1 Selenomonadaceae bacterium
GAGATGGCGGAGAGTAGGGCTTTGTCGGAGGAGCTGAGAAGAGAAAGGGAAAGATCGAGGGAACTTGCTGACGAACTTGCAAGACGGGTTGCTGCAATTCCGCAAAACATAAACGCAATGTTATCGGTTGATTCGCAGACGGTAAATGCCGTGCCTAAGGTAAGCAGGGCGATAAACTCTTATGAAGATATGAGCGCATTGCCGGAAGCATCTTACGAGCTGGTAAAAGAGGCGCAATCCGAGAAGAGCAATTTTGCGGCTTTGCTTGAAAAATCCATAGAAAAAGGAAATAGAGATAGGTTTGAGCCTGAAAGAGAAGTTTATGAACCCTCTAAAGAAGCAAAAGAGGCGTTGGAGTCGGAAGAACGAGCGGAAAATCCTTCGGCGCGAGCGAAAGCGATGCTTGAAAATGGCGCCACAATAGAAGAAGTTATGAGAAAAACAGCCATGGGACGCGGCGCGGTTGAACTCTTGGCTCAAATGACGAAGAAAAAATGAGGAGGTGAAGGATTTGAGACTAAAAAAAATGGAAGCGTATGGTTTTAAATCCTTTGCCGATAAAATTACGATAGAATTTGACGATGGTATTACCGCGGTTGTGGGACCAAATGGCAGCGGTAAGAGCAATATTACCGACGCTATTCGTTGGGCGTTAGGCGAACAGAGTATAAGAAACCTTAGAGGTATAAAAGCTGAAGATATTATCTTTTCCGGTACGACACAAAGGCGCGCTTTGGGGCTTGCCGAAGTTTCTCTTTACTTTGAACATAACGGCGAACTTCCCTTGGATTTTCATGAAGTTATTGTGACAAGGCGACTTTTTCGTTCCGGGGAAAGCGAATTTTATATAAACCGTTCCCGTTGTCGGTTGAAGGATATTTATAATCTTTTTGCAGATACCGGCATAGGTCACGACGGCATGAGCATTATTGGGCAAAATCGAATAGACGATATTTTAAACAGCAAGCCTGAAGAGCGTCGCGGTTTTTTTGAAGAGACCGCCGGCATCACAAAATACAGAAACCGTAAACTTGAATGTTTAAAAAAACTTGAGAACACTCAAAACGAGCTTACCCGCGTAAAAGATTTGGCGAACGAATTGGAACGGGAACTCGTTCCGCTTTCGGAAGCTGCGAAGAAGAAAACTGAATATGAAGAATTATACGCAAAACTTCGCGCCTATCAGCTGACGGATTTTTACCAAAAATACGCTCAGGCAAAAAAAGAAAAGGACGAAATAGATGGCGAAAAGCTGGAAATAGCTGCTCTTTCAGCTAAGGAAGCGAAGGATATAGCGGAAGAAGAAGCGTCAAGGGAGAAACTTTTAAAGGAATCCGTTGATTTAGAGGCGAGGATGGAATCTCTATCCAAAGCAAACGCGGAAAAACGCGCCGAATTTGAGCAGACGGAAAAGGAAATAGCAACTTTAAAGGAGCGTACGTCGGGAGGCAAGTCGAAAGAGGAGGATATTTTAAAGAATAGGGAAAATATTTTAGCGGAAATAGAAAATATCAAAGATGAACTTTCAAAAATAAAAGAAAAAATCGTCGCCAAAGACTCCGATATATTGACCGCTCGCGGGACTGTCGTTGCGGTTGAGCAAAATTATTCGGAAAAGCAGGCAAAATTGCAGGAAAAAAAGTCCCAAAGGGACGAACTTGCGGTTTTTCGCGCGGAATTAGAACGACAACGCCAAAAACTTAACGAAATTTCACTGAACATAAATTCGCTGAAGGAGAGAAGATTTCTTCTGGAACGTTTGTCGGAGGAATACGAAGGATTTCCTCGCGCAGTGCGCGCTATTATGCAGTCTAAGGAGGATTGGCGGCGGGGCGTGGTAGGGGCGGTTTCCGACTTAATCGAAACTCCGGAAAAATACGCTACCGCTATAGAAATAGCCTTGGGCAGAGCTGCGCAGAACATTGTCACCGTTGACGAAAATACGGCGAAAGCGGGGATAAATTTCCTAAAAAGGGACAAGTTGGGACGCGCAACTTTTCTTCCTCTTACCACCCTGACGGTTAGCCTGAATAAAACAGCCGATACGTTAAACAGACCGGGCGTGTTGGGATTTGCCGATGATTTGGTGGAGATTGACGATAAGTATAAAAAAGTGGCAGCTTTTTTGCTTGGACGGACTCTTATAGTGGACAATATGGATAACGCTCTGGCTCTGTCTAAAGCAGAAAATTTCAAAAGGCGCATTGTAACTTTGGAGGGCGAACTCATTGCACCGGGCGGCTCCATCACGGGCGGTTCGATACAGGGCAAATCCGGCGGTATATTTCATAGGAAAGGTGAAATTCTTCGTTTAAAAGAGGATATTGCAAAAAAGATGCGGGAAAAAGACGAATTAACCGCAACCGTAACGGAAAAAGAAGAGAATTTAAAGAGTAAAGAGGAAATTATCGCAAAATCCGAGGACGAGTTATCGGTCGCTTTAACGGAACTTTTGGCGGATAGGGGTGACAAAAGGACAAAGTTACAGCTTTTGGAGCAGGAAAAAAAGCATGAGAGCGAGAATTATTCTCGTGTTGAAAGAGAGCTTGAGAACGAGCAAAAACAGCTTGAAAAGAATTACGAAGATGAGAAAGATTTAAAAAGCGGGTTGTCTGAAAACGCCGCAAAGCTCAGCGAGCTGCAAGTCGAAAGGGATGCGAAAAAAGCGGCGTATGAGGAAGGCGAACGGGAACGAGACGCTTGCTATGCGGCGCGAATGGAAAAACTTTCCCTGATTAACGACGCGGAGAAAAAAATTCGCGAGAAAGGGAAGGAAAAAAGCGAACTTGACGAGAAAATACACCAGAAGGAACTTGCGATCTCAAGGTTGTCGCTTTCTATGGAGACTGCTAAAAACGACCTCGAAGAAAGTTTTCAAATCACCGTTGAAGCGGCTGCGGAGCGTATTTTAAACGAGGATATTCAAACGGTACGCAGCAAAATCAGAGAATTTAAAGATGCCATCGAAAACCTAGGGGACATAAATCACGGAGCAATTAGGGAATATGAGGAATTAAAAGGACGCTACGATTTTTTGACCACTCAATGCGACGATATCTTAAAGGCAAAAGAAGACTTGACCGTCGTGATATCCGGCATGGACGAAGAGATGGAGAGGCGTTTTAAAGAAGCGTTTGAGCAGATTGAGGTATATTTCAACGAGATTTTTGTACGTCTGTTTGGAGGCGGCAAGGCCACGTTGCGCTTAATTGATGAGAACGATGTTTTAAACACAGGAGTTGAAATTATAGTCGAGCTGCCAAAAAAGAAGCGGCAAAATCTAAACGCATTATCCGGCGGCGAACGCGCGCTTACGGTTGTGGCGCTTCTGTTCGCTTTCTTAAAATATCGTCCGTCGCCTTTTTCTGTATTGGACGAAATTGACGCGCCTTTCGATGAAGCGAATCTCGTTCGCTTCGGAGCATTCTTAAAAGAATTTTCAAAGGATACGCAATTTATAATAGTAACTCACCGCAAAGGCACAATGGAAGTGGTTGACACCATGTACGGCGTGACCGTTGAAGAAGCCGGAGTATCTAAAATACTTTCGATAAAAATAGAAGATGTCGCGAAATAGACGGCAGGAGGGTAACATGGGATTTTTTGATAAGCTAAAGGCGGGGCTTCAAAAGACTCGGGAGAAGTTTACGAGTAAGATAGAGAAGCTCGTTATAGGTTATGCGGATATAGACGACGAGTTTTTGGATGAGCTTGAAGAGACGCTTATAATGGCGGATGTTGGGATGAATACCGCAGAAAAGCTGATGAAAGCCGTGCGGAGCGGGATAAAGGCGAAGCGTATAAATTCGCCCGAAGATTTAAAGCCGTTTTTGTCGGAAGAAATCGAAAAGATTTTAGCTAAACACGATACGTCAACCAAATGCGCCGATGTCAGTCCGACGGTGCTGTTGGTGATAGGAGTGAACGGAGCGGGTAAGACCACGACGATTGGGAAGTTGGCTGCTTATTATAAAGAAGAAGGCAAAAGCGTTATGTTGGCGGCGGCGGACACTTTCCGTGCGGCGGCTATCGATCAATTAAAAGTGTGGAGCGAGCGGGCGGGAGCGGCGTTTATAAGACATGAGGAAGGTTCCGACCCTGCGGCTGTGGTGTTTGACGCAGTAAAAGCGGCTAAAGCGAGGAAAATAGATACGCTTATAATAGATACGGCGGGCAGACTTCAAACAAAGTCGAATTTAATGGAGGAGTTAAAAAAGATTTATCGCGTTATAAAACGAGAACTTCCGGACGCTCCCCATGAAACCTTTTTGGTGCTTGACGCTACAACGGGACAAAATGCGGTAAGTCAAGCAAAACTCTTTGGCGAGGCTGCGCCGATTACGGGGCTTGTCTTGACAAAATTGGACGGAACAGGCAAAGGCGGAGTTGTGATAGGAATTTCGGACGAAATGGATATTCCCGTAAAATGGATTGGGGTAGGAGAAAAGACGGAGGATTTGAGACCGTTTTCCCCGAAAGATTTTGCAAACGCTTTGTTCAACGGAAAAGCGCAGGAACAACATGAATAAAGAAATATTGGATTTACCCGCGCTTCAATGGTATCCTGGGCATATGAAGCGAGCAAGGGACATTATAACGGAAAATTTGCCTTTGGTAGACGTAGTTGTGGAGCTTTTAGACGCAAGAGCGCCGATCTCAAGCGCAAATCCCATGTTGGCGGAAATTTTAAAAGGTAAGCTGCGAGTCGTTGTGTTAAATAAGGCAGATTTGGCGGATGAAAAGATAACGAGGGAGTTTGTGGCGAATTTTAAGGCGCAAAATATAAAAGCGATTGCGATAGACGCCAAAGAGGGTAGGGGAGTAAAGGAAACGGTAAAGGCGATAGAGATTCTTGCAAAGCCTTATACCGAAAAATGGGCAAAAGCGGGAGCAAAAAAACGCGCCGCAAGGTGTATGATTTTGGGAATACCGAACGTTGGAAAATCCACCCTCATAAATCGCCTGGCGGGTTCCGCAAAGGCTAAAACCGCAGATAAACCCGGGGTGACAAGGAATAAGCAATGGATAAAAATTGGAGCTAACCTTGAGCTTTTGGATACGCCGGGGATTTTGTGGCCGAAATTCGACGATATGCGGGTTGGTTTAAATCTTGCTTTTATCGGGACAATCAGCGACGATGTTATGGACATTGAAAAAATAGCGGCGCTGTTGGCGGAAAAAATCAGAGAATACAAAAAGGAAGCGTTGCGAGATAGGTTTAAAATCGAAGACGGCGGATTAACGGGCGAAGAAATTATGGAAGTTCTCGGGAAAAAACGAGGTTGTCTGGTAAAAGGCGGCGCAGTAGATACGGAAAAGGCGGCGAGAATACTTATAAACGAGTTTCGAAGCGGCAAACTTGGAAGATTTACACTAGAAAATATATAATGACAAAACCAGTTATTAAAGTTTTTTCTTTTTCTCTTTCTTTGCTTCTTTCTTTCTCTTTTTCTTTTTTACAAAAAAGAAAAAGAGAAAGAAAGAAGGAACTTGCCTTTAAATACAAACCTCGGAGGATTTAATGGAATTAAGGAAAATGACGATAAAAGAGATAGAGAGGATTTTATTTTCGCAGAATGTGTCTTTAGAGTTTTTGAAAACGTTAGAGAAAGATGAAAGAAAAGCCGCCCAAAATTTGTTGAAGAAGTATAGGAGAGAACAAAGCGAAAGAAAACGAGTCGACGCGCTTTATGAATATGAAAAAATCGCCGAAAGCGAAGGGTTTCATGCGGTTGCGGGAGTGGACGAAGCGGGCAGAGGTCCTTTGGCGGGACCTGTGGCGGTTGCGGCTGTTATACTTCCGTTAGGTTTGTATGTGCCCAAATTAAACGATTCGAAGAAGCTTTCGGAAAGCGCAAGGGAAAGCCTTTACGGGCTGATAAAGGAACAAGCGGTTGCGACGAGCGTGGTGTTTGTGGACGCTAAAACTATAGACGAGGTAAATATATACGAAGCGACTAAACGAGGAATGTACGAGGCGTTGCAAAAGCTTGAGGTAAAACCCGATAAGGCGCTTATTGACGCTATGCCGCTTGAAAATTTGCAAATACCGAGTTTGTCCATCGTAAAAGGAGACGCGAAGTCGGCAAGTATAGCGGCGGCTTCGATATTGGCTAAAGTTACGAGGGACAGGTTTATGACGGAGATGGATAAGCTTTACCCCGAATATGGTTTTAAACATCATAAAGGTTACGGCACAAAAGAGCACATAGAAGCGATACGAAAATACGGACCGTCTCCTATTCATCGTTTTACGTTTGAACCGATTGCTTCCATGGTGATGAATAAGCCGACATGATAGGTAGGTGTTTTTAATGCCCATGCAGACAAACATGAACGTTGGGATTCGTCCCGTTGACAGACCGCAAGCGCCGTCCACAACCGAGGGGGTAGGCAGAAGAGGCGACGGCGGCAGTTCGTCGGGGTTTAGTCCGCGTACCAACGTTGCCATACAGAACGCCGTCGACGATATGGCGGGGATTCTCTCAAAGATTTCCTCTCATCAAGACGAAACCATGGAAAAAATGCCCGAAGACCTGCAAAAGGTTGTGCAAAATGTGTTGAAACAGGCTTTTTCCATGAATGAAACCTTGTCGCAAGGCATAGGAAGCACTCTTGAAAGTCAGCGGTTTTCAATGGAGCAGTTAACGGCGCTCTCTAGAATGTTGCATCAGCTGGGAAATTTGGTGGAAAAGGGGTTTTCAACTGATTTTGGCGATGATTTAGGCGCGCTTTTGAAAAATTTTAAGAGTTTTGTCACTCAAACGGAAGGTTCGGTGCTTGAGCCGGTACTTTTGAATAAAGCGTCTTTTGAACTTTTGGACACAAAGGCATTGGAGGATTTGCCAAAAGCGTTGCAAGCGTTAGTCGCGGCAATGCAGGTGGTAGGGGCGACGCCTACGCAAAATCAAGGTGGAGAAGGTTCGAGTCTTGCATTTTTGAAACAGCTTGTGCAATATTTTATGCCAAAACCTGCGAATGACGGAAGTCAAAGTTCGAAATCGGCGGAGGGAAATCAAGAGGCGAACAAGGGAAACCAGAATAGCGAAACCCAAGGGAATCCAAAGGCGAATACCGGAGAAAACGCAAAAGGCGCTTCACAGGAGGCTCAGAACAAATCGGCTTTAGACAGAAATGCAACGCCGGAGCAGGCAAAGACAGGCGGGCAGGACGCGGCAAACGCCAATAATGCGAAAGAAGCTGGAAAAGAAACGCAAAATCCGCAAAATAAAGAGGCGAATGCAAAAGGCGAGGCTAACCAAACAAATCAAAACAGCAAACAGGCGACCGCGAATGAGAATACGCAAAAAAACGCCAATAATCCAAACAATGCAAATAATAATGCGAATGCTAAAGGCAATGCAAATGCAAACGCGAATACAAACGCTAATGCTAATGCTAATGCAAACGCTAACACGAATGCAAACGCCAATGCGAATGCGAATGCGAACAGTAACGCCAACGCAAATGCAAACGCTAATAATGCCAATGCTAACGCTAACACGAACGCTAATAATGCAAATGCAAACAGTAACGCTAACAATGCAAATGCAAACGCGAACACTAACGC
>JAFXOC010000426.1 GCA_017529085.1 Selenomonadaceae bacterium
AATATTTTTGTCGTTCACTAGACCTTTTCGGAAACATATTCTGAAGTCGTATGTATTCGAGTCGATGAAAGTTAAAAATAGGTTGTTTCCGAATAGGTCTATTGAATATAACAGCGTCTATTTTTCCCTCTCGCAAAGAGTTTTCCATTTTCTTGAAAGCGGGACGCTCAAAATCAACCCCGCTGTATCCGTCGTCCACAAATGTTTCCACAAGTTCCAAATCGCTGTGATTCGCGATATATTCCTCGCACAGAGCTTTTTGACTTGCTATACTGTTGCTTTCGGCTTTATCGCCATCGTCTTTTGACAGTCTCGCGTAAATCGCCGTGCGATAAACTTTTTCAGGCATATAAAAAAGCCTCCGTTCTTCTGATATAATACTTCTAAATCAGAAAAACCGAGGCTTGTGTTTTATAAACTACAATAAGCCGCTAATAAGAGTCATTCCATCAAGGACTAACTTTACATTGCGGCAAGTTCTGTTTCTTTGGCATAATCATATTAGCACAAATAAGCAAAACTTGTCAACACCGATTTTTCCGAAAATTTTTTTATATACCCGAAAGGTAACTGCGAACACAATCGTCCATACTGCGCTCCGTATCGGTAAAACTTATTTTTACTTTAACTTTGCCGTCCATATAGCAATATGGATTTTTTATCTGCTCGATAAATTGTTGGCAGCGTTTATTTTGGGCGATATGAGAATCAATATGAACGGTATCAAGCTGTACCAATTTGAGCATATCCATTTTTCGCGGATCTATCGCGCTCATTTCCTCAAGCGTCACGAATAAACACTTCCTTTAATCGTGAAATTTAAAATTCATAACGGCTTCAAGCAGCGCGGCTTCCGCCGCTTTTTTTCTGTCGTTATAATCTTGCGCCGTATAGCCGGGATGATGGCGATAAACAATTATGCGAATGTAAGGCATAAAATGCTTACGAATTTTATGCCAAGCCTCTGTGTTGCCATTTTGCGCGGCAACTATATCGCGTTCGTTGAATCCACATTCGCCGATTTTACTCGCCTTTGACATTTTGATTTTACGGCGTTTGGTTTTTACCCTCATTGTCATCTACTCCTCTCAAAATCGTTTCCGATAACTTGCGAAGAATTGCCTTTTTACGGCGATACGCCATGCTTGTGCTTATTCCGGCTTCTGCGGCATATAAGGACATTGGCAATTCTTCTTGAAAAATCTTAATGAGGAAATCCTGCTCAGTCGGTAAAAGCGTTTCGATAGCATGAGCTAAATCCTCGCGATGAATATACATCGGTTCTCCCTTACCATCGGAGCGTACAAAAACGAATCCTTTTTCCAATACCCCATCAGCTAAGTATTTCTCCATAGACGGCGCATCGGCTCAATTTCCGTCATCTGGCAAAAACTCATTGCTTCTACGCCAGTTTTGAGCCTTATCAAAGTTTATAAGCCTGTTGCGTATTGCTTTATGGGCGTAACAGATAAATTGTTTCAGATGAATTGATAACTCTCCATCCTTCTCATTGTCCTGCATTTTTAGCCTCCTTTTAGATTTGGAGACTCTCAGACAATGTTTGGGGCGTTCAGAGTCCCCAAAATTTTTCCTCCCATAGTTATATAAACAACTGACCCCTCCGATTTGTGAACCTAAAATAAAATTTTTTTAAAAAATTTTTAAAAAATTTTATTTTTCGTCTCAAAACGATACTTTATTATATCTTTTAATATACCTAAACAAATATAAAACGCCCTCTAAATTAACAGGTTTTTGCTGTTTTTAGAGAGCGTTTTATACCTTACCTTAACTTGTTAAAAAGAAATGGATATTTTGGCACAAAAAATCCGTCCAAATTGGACGGAAAATTTTAGTTTTGGTTTTACAGAAAAAATGAGTAAATATAACAGATAGAAGGATTTTCAAGGTTTATGTCGAACAATTAGAGAGTAGTAACCACGAACGATTTCATAAGTAAGTTCTTTCAAATTTTGGAGGGAATCTTGAGATATATA
>JAFXOC010000427.1 GCA_017529085.1 Selenomonadaceae bacterium
AAAGCGTTGGGCGAGCGGCTTACGAGCATAGCGAACACTGCAAGACTTATGTTATTCCTATAGCATACGCGAATTTCACATCGGACGGCAACATAGCCGGGTGGCATTGCGAAATCAGTTATTTCCCGAAGGATATACCGACTCTTAATTGGCAGGATTTCGATTTAAAAGAAATGCGCCCCGACGCTATATTTATCCATAACCCGTACGACAACCGAAACAGCGTGACTTCCGTTGATGAACGTTATTATTCCTATAATCTTAAACCTTGTACCGATTGCCTCATATATGTCCCATATTACGCAACCTCCGGCGGCATGGCGGAAAGTCAGTCGGATTGTTCCGCTTATAAACACGTTGACTATATCGTTACTCAATCCGAAAAGTTCCGCAAGTTTTTTGACGCGTCGCTGCCGGATGAAAAATTTTTGCCGTTGGGTTCTCCTAAGTTTGATAAGACGATCGGTCTTTGCAAAAATCCTCCTAAACCTTCCGTAAAATGGGAGAAGAAGTTGCAAGGGAAAAAGGTTTTTTTCTACAACACCAGTATAGGCGGACTTTTAGGCGATACGCCCAATTTCCTTAAGAAGATGCAATACGTCTTTGATACGTTTAAACAGCGTAAAGACGCGTGTTTGCTTTGGCGTCCTCATCCGTTGCTTGAATCTACTCTTCGTTCCATGCGACCCGAGTATAAGAAAAAATTTGAAAAGCTCAGAGATTCTTTTATTCGCGAAGATTTTGGCATTTATGACACGACTCCCGATATAGAAAAGACCATAGCCCTTTGCGATGCGTATATAGGCGACGGAGCCACAAGCGTTACTTCTCTTTTCGGGGTTGCGGGTAAGCCTGTATTTTATTTGAACAACCGTATTCATCATCTTCCACAGAAAGATGATTGGCTAGGCAACATAAACAGGGTTTGGGGATTTTTGCCGAGGGAATGGATGTTTGTATATGGCAACCAGCTTTGGCGCGATAAAGATAAGAATTTTCATTTTCACCATTCCTGCGATTTAAACGAATACGGCGGCGGCGGATATTACGGTACGCTGTTGGAGCTTGACGGCAAACTTTACGTTACTCCAAACAACGCGCAGGATATATTGGTTGTGGAAGACGGTAAAATCTCCGGAAAAATTCGGTTGGAACGAAGAATCGAACGGGCGGGCGCTTTTTCCGGCGCAACCTATTTTTATCGGGGTGACGAGGATTATTTCTTCTTGTTGCCTTTCAGGTACCCCGCTGTCGTGCGTTATGATTTTCGTCATGACCGCGTGGATTACGCCGAATGTCCCAACGAGCTTTTTTCGCCAATGGCGATGGACGAGTTTTGGCGCGGCGCGGTGTTCTTTTATGAAGACTGGCTTATTTTCGGTTCTCCTGTTGATAACAGAGCTTTTGCGGTTAATCGTCATACCATGGAAACGAAGTTTATAACGTTGTGTAACGAAAATTTCCAGGGCAGTATGTTTGTTATGCAAAGGCGTTGGGGAGATGGCGTATTTTACTTTGTTCCTTATGTGGGCAAAAAAATTACCCGATGGAACGCGGATACGGGAGAAGTTCGAGAATACGCGTTGCCGGAAAATTTCAAATGCCATCACCCGATAAGAGGCGAGGAAAACAAAATTCGCCCGTTCGTCAACGGTATTTTTAAAGACGACGACACCATTCTGCTTGCGCCGTTATGGGGCAATATGTTCGTAAAGCTTCACATTGACACGGGCGAAGTCGAAGAGTGGAAAACGCCTTTTGAAATAACGCCCGAAGGCAAGAACGAATACTTCTACGCAGGTTCTCCCGGATTCTTTATCGCCGAACCCGATATGGAAACTTATGAGTTGCCTAAGGGTTATCAGTTTTACTACACGCCGACAAGAACCAGATATAATTTTGATCCCGTTACGGAAGAATTTACCCTCGCAAAACATGAAGCGATTATAGACGAAGCTGAGATGCGCAACCATGTTCCGGGATTTTGCGAGATGTCCGAATATAGCGTTTACGGATGTTGGGAGGACGTTTTTAACACCCTTGCGGATTTTGTGGACGACAACATCTCGGGGCAACCGTTCAATAAAGAGCGTCAGTTAAAAGCGTATGAGACTATAGCCGCCAACAACGACGGAACGGCGGGCGAAAAGATCTATCAAACTATTTTGGGACGGCTCTAAAACTGTTTCCGATAACGCCCCACTCGAAGGGGCGTCGTCGGAGAAATTTAACAGTTTTTAGATGTTGTCTTTGGAAAGAGTGAAAGAGTGATTATGTGACTAAAGTCATTACATACGGCACCTTTGATTTGTTCCACGCCGGTCATTACCGACTTTTAGAGCGGGCTAAGGCTTTGGGGGACTACCTGATCGTTGGCGTTACCACGGAGAGTTTCGATAAGGCTCGCGGGAAGTTGAACGTTGTGGATTCTCTTGTGACTCGCATGGAGAATGTGAAAAAAACAGGCTTTGCCGATGAGATTATCATTGAAGAATCCGTCGGACAGAAATTTTCCGATATAAAGAAATACGGTATAGACATTTTCACCGTTGGCTCCGATTGGCGGGGAAAGTTCGATTATCTTAACGATTATTGCAAAGTGGTGTATTTGGAGCGTACAAAGGATATTTCAAGCACCATGTTGAGGGAAAAGCAGCGCAGTATTCAAAGGGTAGGGATTATAGGCACGGGACGCATAGCGGGCAGATTTGTGCAAGAAATAAAATCTGTAAGCGGCGTGGAAGGTCAGAGCGTTTACAACCCGCATATTGAAAGCGCAAAGCGTTTTGCCGCAACATGGGATATGACCCATTGCGACAATCTGCAAGATTTTCTTAACGGCGTTGATTTGGTGTATGTGGCATCCCCTCACGAAACCCATTACGAATACTCGAAAGCAGCCATTGAAGCGGGAAAACACGTTATTTGCGAAAAACCTATGGCGCTAAAAAAAAGCCACGCCGAAGAACTTTTCGACATGGCAAAAAATAAAGGCGTATATTTTTTTGAAGGCATAAAAACCGCTTATTGTCCGGGGTTTCACAAGCTGATAGGCGTGGCTTGCAGCGGGCGTATCGGCGCTATCCGGAATATTGAAGCCTGTTTTACAAAACTTGAAAATCCCAATACCAGAGAGCTTACGGATGTGAATTACGGCGGCAGTTTCTTGGAGCTTGGAAGTTATGTTTTGCTTCCTATGCTAAAGATTTTCGGCGCGGAATATGAGGATTTACGCTTCGAATCAATATGGGGCGATAACGGGCTTGACCTTTTCACTAAAACGAGTTTTCGTTTTTCACATGGCATTGCGACCGCAACCTGCGGGCTTGGCGTAAAATCTGAAGGGCGGCTTCTTATAGCGGGTACAAAGGGGTATATCGTGGTAGGCGCTCCTTGGTGGAAAACCGAATATTTTGAAGTGCATTACGAAGACCCCGATAAAATTGAAAAATATACGGAATCTTTTTTGGGTTACGGGCTTCGCTATGAGATTAGCGATTTTTTGTCGCAGCTTGGCAAGGAAAAGAACGACTTCAAGTTGACCAGAAGCGAATCTGTGGCTATGGCGGGGATTATGGAAAAATTTTTGGAAGAAAAGCACTCCTTACACCGTTTAGACAGATTCCTTCGATAAAATTCCCCATTACTCCCTTTGGTAATATGCGTTAAAAACCCTCTAAGAGGAGGTAAAGTAGCAGGGATGAGTTACGGCGTATGTGGGTGATGACAATTTAAGATATTGTCAAATGTTTTTTCCAATCAGTCGGAAAATTGAGTTTGGATAGCCGGATGTCTTTTGCGTATTCGTTGAGTAAGTCTTCTAATTTTGTGATAAACGCGTTCCATGACGAATCATCGGGACGTAAATATTTCATAGCGAGAATAGCTTGATAAGTTCCTACAAATCGCTGTTTTGAGTGATCGCCTCTATCCATGATAAGAATTTCCGGCGTGGTTTTTAATGCGCGATTATATATACGGGCATTGTGAGCGCATCGATTTCTTAAGACGACAAGCGTATGAATCCAAGATGAAAGAGCTTTAAGTGACGGTTTTACTTGATTACCCTTTTGCGTTACGAATCTATAGTGGGCGGCAAGTTTATCGTAGGCGCTTCCGATGCCGGTCGATAAATTTTTAATTATTTTAGAAATTGTTCCGAATGAAATGACTTCTACTGCTGCCCAAATTGGGATATAACCATTGTGGTTTGCGAGGTTGTGAATGATAAAAATATCTTTTGATCGTGATATTTCGGATGAAATTGATGTCAGATTATGCCAAAACAATGATTTGTCTTTAAATGCGACAGGGTCATTTGTTTTGGATAAGTAAACAATTTATTCACCGTCCTAAAAATAAAAAAGTCCCGCCGAGTTGCGCATAGTTTAGAGGCGTGGCGGGCTCTGTTCCAAAAATTCTACAACAAAAGGGATGTTGTGTCAGGATGAAAATAAAAAAAAATAAAATCTCTAAAACTCAAATTTGGGCGCACCGCGGCGCTTCCGGTTGGGACACCAGATACGCCCCCGAAAACACCATGCCCGCTTTTGAAAAAGCCGTTCAAATGGGCGCGGACGGTATAGAAACCGATGTTCAACTCACAAAAGACGGTTTCCTTGTCTTAGCTCACGATGAAACAATAGACAGAGTGAGCGACGGCAGCGGTTGGATAAAGGATTATACGTTAAACGAACTTAAAACTTTTTCATTCTGCAAGACTCATCCCGAATACGGTACAGTTGATATTCC
>JAFXOC010000428.1 GCA_017529085.1 Selenomonadaceae bacterium
CTATTGACGAGTATTTAAGAAGATAAAATAAGCGATAGTTTCTTCGTATATGAGAAACTATCGCTTATTTTTTACCTATAAGAAACGAATTCACCAATAGCTTTCGTCTTTTCATGATTAGGCAATGGGCTTGTACCTTCCGCCGCATAACCTAAATCCATGATAAGCACGACTTTTTCGTTATCGGGTAAATTTAAAACTTCCGCCGCCTTATCCGGGTCAAAAAAGTTTAACCAACAACTGTCAACGCCTAAAAACGCCGCCATCAACATCATATGCGTCGCTACAATGCTCGCATCCTCTGCGCCTGAAGTATATTTTTCTCCGGGATACGTAAATTCTTCATCGCTGTTATAGGTTACAACCAAAGCCATTGGCGCGCCATAACGGCATGGGGTTATAGAATCCACTATCTTTAAAGCGTCATCAGACTCCATAACGTAAATTCTTTGCGGTTGGCTATTTTTAGCCGTTGGCGCAACTTGTCCCGCCGCAAGTATTTTTTCCAGCTTCTCTTTTTCCAACTTCCTACTTGGGTCAAATTTTTTGCAAGAATACCTTTTCTTTGCCAATTCTAAAAAATCCATTTTAACTCTCCTTTACAATTGTTACTATTCACGGGTAGTATAAAAAGAAAAAATAGTGCTCTTCATGGCTCTCCTTCCACCGCTTCGCGGTCCCCCTCCCTCTAGGAGGGAGGCACTCTGATTATTGTTTTTGAGCCAAAATATTAGATTGCCTCTAACCAAGCCCCCCTCCTAGAGGGGGGGGAGGGGGGAGTTCTCGCCTCGTAGAGGCGTATTCTCTGTCTGTGAATAGTAATAAAAGTTTTATTTCAACTCAAAACAAACCCGTAATTTTCCCCTCTTCATCAATGGACATATTCATGGCGGCGGGACGTTTGGGAAGTCCTGGCATTGTAAGGATATTGCCCGTTAGAGCCACAACAAAGCCTGCGCCCCTTGAAAGTTTTACGTTGCGGACGGTTATGCGGAAATTTTTCGGTCTGCCCAAAAGCGCGGCGTTGTCCGAAAGCGAATACTGAGTTTTTGCCATACAGACGGGAAGCTTTTCGCCGCCTAAGGCTTCTATGTACTTTAATTCTTTTTTCGCCATATCTGAAAAATCAACGCCGTCCGCGCCGTAGATTTCTTTTGCGATAGTTTCGATTTTTTCGGTTACACTTAAATTATCTTTGTATAAGTAGTGGAAATCTTTGGGCTTGTCAAAAGCTGCTTCGACTTTTTTCGCCAAAGCAACGCCGCCTTCGCCGCCCTTTGCCCAAACTTCCGACAATGCAACTTCTGCGCCGTATTTCTTGCAGATTTCTTCCACAAATCGAAGTTCTTCGGGCGTATCGGTTGGGAAAGCGTTTATTGCCACAACAGCGGGGATACCGAATTTCTTTATGTTCTCGATATGCTTAGTTAAATTTTCCGCGCCCTTTTCAAGGGCGTTCATATCGACTTTGTTAAGCTCGTCTTTAGCGAGTCCCCCGTGCATTTTCATGGCGCGCACCGTTGCGACTATTACCGCCGCGTCGGGTTTTAACCCGGATTTTCTGCACTTAATGTCAAGGAATTTTTCAGCTCCCAAATCCGCGCCGAATCCCGCCTCCGTTACCACTATATCTGCGGCTTTCAGCGCAAACTTTGTGGCTATAACGCTGTTGCAACCGTGGGCTATGTTTGCAAAAGGACCCCCGTGAATAAATGCGGGCGTCCCCTCCAATGTTTGCACCAAATTTGGCTTTATCGCATCCTTAAAGAGCAGAGTAAGCGCGCCTGTTACGCCTAAATCTTTTGCGAAAACGGGTCTGCCTTCCATCGTGTAAGCGACCGAAATTTCGCCCAACTTTTCTTCCATATCCTTCAAATTTTCGGCAAGGCAGAGTATCGCCATCATCTCGGACGCAACGGTTATATCAAAGCCGCTTTCCCTCGGCACCCCGTGAGCTGCGCCGCCCAAACCCACAACTATATGACGAAGGGCGCGGTCGTTTAGGTCAAGCACTCGTTTCCACATAATGCGGCGAAGGTCAATATTAAGAGGATTGCCGTGATGAATATGATTGTCGATAACAGCCGCCAAAAGATTATGCGCCGTTGTTACGGCGTGAAAGTCTCCGGTAAAATGCAGATTGATGTCCTCCATCGGCACAACCTGAGCGTAACCGCCGCCCGCCGCGCCGCCTTTCATTCCGAAACAGGGCCCTAGCGAAGGTTCTCTTAAAGCCAACGCAACTTTTTTCCCCATCTTATGAAAAGCATCGGCGAGTCCAACGCTGGTTGTGGTCTTGCCTTCTCCCGCAGGAGTCGGATTCATGGCGGTGACTAAAACAAGTTTGCCGTTTTTCTCGTTTTCAAATTTGTTTATCGCCTCGTTGCTGATTTTTGCCTTATATTTGCCGTAAAACTCCAAATCGTCAGCCGTAAGCGACAACTGTTCGCCTATCTTTTCAATAGGCTGTATAACGGCTTCCTGCGCAATTTCCACATCGGTTTTCATTTTCATTTATACCCCCTGCAATTCAAACGCACGAACCACATTTTCCATAAGCATTGCGACGGTTAAAAGCCCCACGCCGCCCGGCACCGGCGTTATAAATCCCGCGACTTCCTTTACCGCGTCAAAATCCACGTCGCCCACCAATTTTTTCGGCGCAATGCGGTTTATTCCGACGTCTATAACAACGGCGCCTTCTTTCACCATATCCGCCGTGACGAATTTTGGTTTCCCGACAGCCGCCACAAGTATGTCCGCTTGCTTGGTCATCTCTTTAAGATTTTTCGTCTTAGAATGGCAAAGCGTCACCGTGGCGTTTTTTTGTAACAATAAATGAAGCATGGGTTTTCCCACGATATTGCTTCTGCCGATAACAACGGCGTTTTTGCCTTCAATCTCAATCCCCGCAAGTTCCATCATCCTGATACATCCCGCAGGAGTGCAAGGCAAAAGCGCATTTTCACCCGTCACCATTTTTCCCACGTTCACAGGATGAAAACCGTCCACGTCTTTTTTAGGGTCTATCCTATTTAAAATTTCGCTTTCACTTTTTACGATTCCTTCAGGCAAGGGCAACTGCACCAATATTCCGTGAATATTCTTATCCCCGTTCAATTCGTCAATCTTTGCCAAAAGTTCGTCTTTACTCACGCTTTCGGAGAGTTCAATAACTTTCGACACAATCCCCAAATCCTCGCAAGCCTTATGCTTATTTCTAACATAAACCTCCGAAGCGGGATTATTCCCGACTATGATAACCGCCAAAGCGGGCGAAATTTTATACTTTTCCTTTATTTCCTCTACTTTCTTTCTGACATTCTCCTTTATAGCCGTCGCAAACTCTTTACCTTCTAATATTTTTGCCATTTTTTCGCATCCTTTCTTTGCTGGGGCTTCGCCCCAACCCCCACAACAGACACTGCCCTTTGAAATTTATAATCGTTAAACCTCTCAAGCTACGTCCGCAAATTCTCTACAAGCTCTTTTTCCGTACGTATTTTTAAATACTCATACCCTTTTCGCATAAAAGCCGTATAAATTCCGCTTCAAGTCCTGCTTCGTTCCGGTAATGCTCCACCTTCCGAGACTCGGGCTTGTACTCTGTTACTACCGTATTTTTGTTTGTTTCCGCTAATATGTTAAAATATGGCACAGCCAACCTTCTTCTTTTGATTTCGTCTTTGCTTTCTTCTTTTCTCTCTTTTTTAAAAAGAAAGATAGGAAAGAAGGAAGTAACAGAAAAAAAGAGAGAAATAAAACTTTACTAATTTTATTGATTAAAATGGTCACGCCATTGTTCTATTATAATGGCGCGATTTACCGCAAGCCATCTCATTATTTTATTTAACACTTTATGAGAGATTCTGCTCTTATTGTGCTCTAAGCGCGGTTCAGCTTCTATCCAAATTTTTGTAGCGTTCTCTTTTGGCGCGCCTTTACACACACGAACATGAATTGGCTCGTCGTTTTCGTTTGACCAAAAGAAAATAGTATAGCCCATAACGCTATATACTGTTGGCAATTATTTCACCGCCTGTTCGTTTTCTCTTGCTATTTCCCATATTAAAAAAGAATTTATGGAAGCGTAATGCAAGAGTTTTTTTAATTCGTCTTGACTAAAGCCGAATGAACTTTTTAAATTTAAAGACGGCAGGGTGGATTCAAGAAAATCAAAGCCGTTTTTAGACGGACGTTCGCAATAAATTTTTATATACTCCATTCCGTCTTTATTCGTCGCAATATCGCTGAAAGTTAAAGTTACTTTGTTAATCTCCGAATAAAAATTTTTCACTTCGTCCTCGCCTCCTCAAAATTTAAAAGTTTATCGCGATAATATTCATACCGCTTCTTTCTCGCCTCAAGCTCCGTTGTAAGCTTCATGAAAATACGCAAGACTTATTCTCGCGCCACTATTTCCTCGATTATTCACTACCGAATTTTCCAGCGTTTGAGGCGTACATACTCAGTGAAATTTAACTTTTGGTTATTGAAAAATCGCTAAACCTTATTTCTTCATCCCTAAGCATATTTTCCAAGCTTCTGTTCTCGCCTAAACTTCTGTAAATCCCCCATTTTGGACGCAAAAGGGGCGAATCGGTCTGCCACAAATCCAATTCGTCGCTTGAATAACTTAAAAGCTCTCTATTATCCTTTAATCTTGTGATTTTTATACTATAGCTTCCGTTATGATTTTGAGGTTTATTCATGCCGAAAATCACTTTTTCGGTGATTTCCACCCAATTTCCCAAAAATTCCTCAAGATTTGCCGACTTCACAGCCGTCATCTTTCGACTTTTGCGGTCAAAATACCTAAGTTCAAACTTTTTCGAGCCGTTTTTCTTTTCGCAAGCCGTTAATGTTATAAGAGGATGTTTTACATCAGCCGTACCCTTTCTATTGTCCGTCCCCTTTAACTGATGCAGATGGCAAAATTTATTTGTCACCATAAACCCTAAAGGCAACCGCATTTTCCAACGCATTAAAAGAGTTTCTCCCTCTTTTGCGGTCATTGAAGCGGGAGATTTATCGTAGGTCTTTATCTCTACCCGCTGACGGTCGGTTACGGACTCTATTCCCCTGTCGTCGTCAATCGCGGCGTGTATTTGAAAAGCGAAAACATAAGTCTTTAAATCTTCGTCGTAAACCTGTTTGATATGGCGTACGGGATTTTTCTCATGCTCCCTCGAATTGTTGGGGACTTCGTAACCAAATCCCGCCGCATCGATTAAATCATAAGCTTCGCCCTTGCCTGTAGCGACGAGAGTATTTGCA
>JAFXOC010000429.1 GCA_017529085.1 Selenomonadaceae bacterium
CTTGACGCCTCTTTTCTCATTTCTAGCGGCGGGACTTTTGGCGATATTTATTTTGCAACCCGTAGGCGGCGTTTTGTCTGCCGCTCTCGGAAATTTTGCCACGGGCGCAATTCACGTAGGCGGCGCGTTTGTCGGATTTATTCTCGCGGGAATATGGCTTCCCATGGTTATGCTCGGCGTACATCACATGTTTACCCCAATTCACGTCGATTTAATCGCCAATTACGGAGTAACCGTATTGTTGCCGATTTTAGCCATGGCAGGGGCGGGACAAGTAGGCGCTTCCTTTGCTGTCTATGTTAAGACTAAAAATAAATTTTTAAAGAAAACCGTAGCTTCCGCGCTTCCCGTTGGCATGATGGGCGTTGGCGAGCCGCTTATTTACGGCGTTACGTTGCCTCTCGGTCGTCCCTTTGTCGCGGCGTGTATCGGCGCAGCTTTTGGCGGCGCGTTGGTCGCGAGTTTTGAAGTCGGGGCTTCTGCCATCGGCATTTCGGGAATACCTCTTGCGGGGACTACGAACAATATTTTAGCGTATTTGGCGGGAATAGTTTTTTCTTACATAGCGGGCTTTATCGCCGCTTTTATCTTAGGATTCGACGATCCGCCGGAGGAGGATTGATTTTGTGGAATTAAATAATATAACCACCGAAAAACGAAATGATAAAAGCCGAAATATAGAAGAAGTTTCTACTCTTGAAATGTTAAAGATTATTAACGAAGAAGATAAAACCGTAGCTTTTGCCGTGGAAAAAATTCTGCCGGAAATAGCGAAGGCAGTGGAAATTATCGCCGAAAAGTTAAAAAACGGCGGCAGACTCTTTTACATCGGCGCCGGAACTTCCGGACGATTGGGTATTTTAGACGCGTCCGAATGTCCTCCAACCTTCGGAGTGGATTTTGAATTGGTTCAAGGGATAATTGCGGGCGGCTCGGGAGCTGTGTTTAAGGCGGTTGAAGGCGCAGAGGATAATTTGACGCAAGGGGAAACAGATTTATGTGAGAGAAAGTTTTCGTCTAAAGACGTTCTTGTGGGAATTGCCGCCTCCGGCAGGACTCCTTACGTCATTGGCGCGCTAAAATACGCAAAATCTATAGGCGCAACGGCTATTTCCCTCGCTTGCTCTAAAAATCCGGCGATGGCGGATTTTGCGGATATTTCTTTAAATCCGATAACAGGCGCGGAAATTATAACCGGCTCGACCAGAATGAAGGCGGGAACGGCAGAGAAACTTGTTCTCAACATGATTTCCACAGGGACGATGATAAATTCGGGCAAAGTTTACGGCAACTTAATGGTTGATGTGCAGGCGATAAATGAAAAGTTAAAGGCGAGAGCTATAAACATTGTTGCGGAAGTTACGGGAGTTTCCGAGAATGAAGCGGTTGAAGCGTTGAGAAATGCGGACGGCAACGCTAAACTTGCAATTTTTCTGTTGCTGACGGGATTATCTAAAATTGAGGGAAAACGGACGCTTAAAGAACACGGCGGAAATTTGCGTAAAGCGTTAGGAGCAATACAATGAACAACGGCATATCGTTATACCCCGGGCTTGACAATACGTTGGAAGAAAATTTAAATTTAATCGAAACCGCTTCAAAGCGCGGGTTGAAGCGAATTTTCACCTCGCTACACATTCCCGAAACCGATAAAGCAAAGCTGAAGCAAGAACTTTCCATTATCTTATCCGGCGCGAAAGATAATGATATGGAGATTATTTCGGACATATCTCCAAAAACCACCGAGATATTGGGAATAGACGGCAGAGATTTACGAGCTTTCAAAAAGTTAGGCATTACAGCCCTTCGCTTAGACTACGGTTACAATGCGGAGACAATCGCAAAATTCAGTCGCAACGATGAAGGCATAAAGATAGTGTTAAACGCGAGCGCGATAAACGCCGAAATTTTATCGGACTTGGAAAAACACAATGCTGATTTTTCCGGTATAGAAGCCTTACATAATTTCTATCCCAGAAAAAACACAGGGCTTGCGGAAGAATTTTTCACGGCTAAAACAAAATTGCTCCAAGCTTACGGTATAAAAGTAGGAGCTTTTGTATCGAGCGAAGGCAAAAAACGCGGACCGATGTTTGAAGGGATTCCCACTCTTGAAGCCCACAGAGACACGGATACGAGTTTGGCGGCAAGACACCTGACGGCTCTGGGCACAGATTTTATCGTCATAAGCGAAAGTCTTCCCTTGCAATCGGAAATGGAAAGCCTTGCAAAGTTAAAATCAAATGAAGTCGTATTGAAGGCGAAACTTTTTACCAAAGACAAAGCGCAAATCGAACTTTTATCGAACACATTCACAGCAAGGGAGGACGAAGCCCGCGATGTCATACGGGCTGCTGAAGGACGCGCGCTTTTAAAGGGAACGATAGAACCAGAAAATAATATTCCCCGAAAAATCGGTGCTATTACTGTTGACAACAAGAATTATCAGCGTTACATGGGAGAACTTCAAATAATAAAAACTCCTCTACCCTGCGATGAACGAGTAAACGTTGTCGGACAGGTAGAGGACAGCGAGCTTTTTATGATGAAATATATTTTGCCCGGAGTGAAGTTTTCGTTTGAGGTTTGATGTACGTATATAGTAAACGTCAAAAAGATTTTTACTTACCTTTGCCTTCCTGCCCTTCGGGCGGGAAGGCAAAATATAAAATTTATTGTCGTTGACTATACAAAATAACCAACGATGAAGTGGTATCGTAAACAATAACAAATCATTCTACAAATCCTTAATCAAAGCGTATTGTTCCGTGGGAGACAGTCCGGACAAACTAAAAAGCAAACGTCCGTCCACAAAATCAATGTTTTCTTTAAGACCGTTTTGTTCCAGAAAATTTTTTGCGTATTCATAATTTGGTATAACAAATACCGCTATTTCGCCTCGATTAATGTTGATATTTGTGGACGGATCCTGATAAACATTGTATTCGTTCTCAGGAAACATTTTCTGTATAAACGACTTTTCATCTCCCTCCGAAAGAATAAATTTACGGCGAGGCGTATTGCATAACTCAAAAACCAAATCACGCATAATGCTGGAGTTATGGGCGGAAATCTTTGGTATAAGATTAAATGTGCGAAAAATAAAATTTTCATCGCACCAAGGAGTTTTTGAAAAGTATTTCCAGAATAATCGGTTATACGGATTATCGAATATCCCCAATGTAAAATTAGCAATATAATGATATATACCCTCCGAAATGGGAATATTTTTAAGTATTTCATAATGAACTGCTTTGTTGTATTTATAATTCAGCTGTTGATAGTTTTCGTTGAAAAAGTAGTTTAGAATATCTTGGTCAAGATAACGACATAAGTCCGAATGTTCTCGAAAAAATTTCAAGCAATCTTTAAAAAAATTTGGCATGACTTTTCTGATGTGTTTTAAATTTAGTAGGAGAACTCCGGCATTAAAATATCGTTCCCTTTTAACGTTTGGCAAATCGCAAATAGGCGTTATAGACTTATTGGGGTTATTTTTTACTTGTCCTACATCCAAAACGGCTCCCAGTGGCGCATCGTTTAACGGCTCGTTCCATAATTCTGCTATATCTGTATAAACAACGGTATCGCCGTCTAAATATATAACTTTTTCAATGTCGTCGGGCAATATTTCACATATTGCAAGACGATAAAGAGTTGCGGGCGAGAATTTGGACCCTTCCATAAGCACAAATGTTTCGCTATCAAGGGATACCGAATGAAACTCTATGAGTTGCCCGCAAGAGTTTGTCAACTCGGTAAATCTACTCTTATTTTTCTCATTTAGCGTCTGATCATGCAAAATATGTATTTTCACAGGCGAGGATGTATTTTGAAAAAGCGAAGACATGGACGTTCCGACGAATTTGCTGTATAATCCGTTAGCGTCGTATAGAGCATAACAAACGTGAATCATAAAACCTCCGAATAAAATTCATTTCACAAATTCTTAATCAAAGCGTATTGTTCCGTGGAAGACAGTCCGGACAAACTAAAAAGCAAACGTCCGTCCACAAAATCGACGCTTTCTTTAAGACCGTTTTGCTCCAACAAATTTTTTGCGTACTCATAATTTGGTATAAAAAACGCCGCTATTTCGCCTTGATTAATATTGATATTCGCGGACGGATCCTGATAAATATTGTATTCGTTCTCAGGAAACATTTTCTGTATAAACTCCTTTTCATTTCCCTCCGAAAGAATAAATTTACGACGAGGCGCATTGCATAACATAAAAACCAAATTACGCATAATATTGGCGTTATAAGCGGAAATTTTTGGTATCAGATTAAACGCGTGAAAAATAAAATTTTCATCGCACCAAGGAGTTTTTGAAAAATATTTCCAGAATAATCGATTATACGGATTATCGAAGATACCTAATGTAAAAGTGGTTATATAGTGATAGATACCTTCAGATA
>JAFXOC010000430.1 GCA_017529085.1 Selenomonadaceae bacterium
GGAACAAAGCGATTATCAGCGTAGACACGGTACAAAGCGCAAACGGGCTTATACGGCTTTTGCGAGAAAGAACGAAACTCGGCATTTACGTTGATTCGATAGGAAGCGCAAGCGCGGGAATAATGGTATCGTGATTGGAGGCAAATGTATGAAAAGTATTAAATTATGCGTTTTATCACTTTTTGCCATAGCGTTTCTGTGCGCGCCAAATTCATGTTTAGCGGGACTGATGGATAATCCGAGAGTTGCTGTCGTACATTTTGCCAATAAAGCGGCGGATCACAGCATAAGCATACACGACGGAATGTTAGAGGATTTGCGTTCGATAGCCGAAATTGACATTATGAACGCATCGGACTTTCAATACGTGGACCGCGCCGAATTAAAAAGAATTCTTGACGAAATGCAACTCCAGCGTTCGGGTTTGGTGGACCCCGCCACAATATCCAAACTCGGCAAATTTTTAGGAGCCGAATATTTGGTACTTGGCACGGTGACAAGCGTTTCAAGAGACAGAGGCAAATATAAATCTCACGTAACTCTTCGCATGGTAGCGGTCGAAACAGCCGCCGTCGCCTTATCGGGACGCGGTACGGGCGCCGCGTCAAACCTTAACGACTCGTTGGAAAAAGCCACGGAAGACGCTCTTGACGGTAAACGCGGCATTCTTACAATGCTTAGGGGCAGGAGAAGATAGTTGAAAGGCGGTTTAACGATGAATTTTTGGAAAACGGCTTCTGCGACGGCGCTGATTTTTCTCTTTACATTTTCCTGCGCATTTGCAGATAAACCATTTAAAAAATATACCGGCGGCGCCGCCATTTTTATCGGTGAAGTCGCCTGTTACGGCGAACACGAACTCCAAGCTAAATTTTTAGATATTTTTCGCAATAATTTAGAGGAAAACATTACGGTTTTGGAGCAACAGGAAAAAATTCATTGTGTGGGACACACCGGCTGGCTTACGGGAACCGGCGATCCAAACGAGGCGAAGCTCATCAAAAACATACACATGGACGTTATCGCCTACGGTCCTCTCTTTGAAAAAGAAGCCGCCAACGCGAAGATGATACGCTATGCGGAAAAAGTTTTCGGCAGAGATTATTTTTGGAACGAGAGCAAACTTAAAGCCAGAAAAGAACGAGCAAAAAAACCGTATAAAATCAGCCCAGAGATGACGGAAGCCGCTAAAAAAATCGGCGAAAAATACGGCGCGGAGTATTTGTTTTTCTGCAATATGCAGGATGCGGATATGGAAATAGCTCATTCCATCTTTAACGCGACGGATACTTCAAAAGAGGAAAGACCCAAGCATATAAGAATGGAAACCTACAGTTTTCTCTTAAACGTTAAAACGGGCGAGGTTTATGAAAGCCATCTTATTACCGAAAAGACGGGACGTATTCAAAACCTTTTCGGTCAATACGGCAAAGCCATGACCACCGAAAAATTGCTTGGCGCCATGTTTGATATGCAGTCAAAGAAAATTGTAAAGGACGTATTCGGCAATGGAAAAGACGCTTTGGAAAAGTAGAGCCTGGCTGATTTGCGGCTTGATTTTCACTCTGTGCGCGCTTACTTTAGTAAGCGTTTGCGAGGCAAAGTCCTCATACACAGCGGGACTTGTAGGCATTAAAAGCACCGTGCCCGGGGCCAAGGACAACAACATCGCCGCCTATTTCAATATGCAAAATAAAGACGATCCGATGGAATTTGCCCAAAATTATTTTTCGGAGATTTTCAACACAGAGCTTGCAGATATAAAAACTCTTACCACACTGGATATGACGGAAAGAACAACCCTTGCCAGAAGGGACGAGGTTATCATTCAACTCAACATGGGAGACCCTTCTAAAGCCGTAAAACTCTACCCTGTCAATCCCGATTACCTGATATACGGCAATATAGACAATTTCACCGTAACCCATAGGGAAAGCTTGGGATCCAACAATATTTCAGTGGAAGTAAGGCTATCCGTTCGCATTTTTGATACCGAAACGAAAAATATTGTTATGGTAGCCACAGGCAACGGAAAATCAAGCACTCATTCCGTAGATTTATCCGCTGATGGCGACAAACTGTCCGTTGAGCGTTGGCGAGAAGCCGTAGATATGGCGCTTATGGAAATAGTTAATAAGGTAAAAAAGGAAGTGTCGTAATGAGTATTAATCTCAAAAAAGTTCTTACCGGAGTTTTGGTAGGCGCTGCGCTGCCAACAATAGCTCTGGCGCACGGCAATATATGGTACGATAAATCCTCACATTTGCCCCAATACAAAAAAATGGTGATTTTTCCCATAACCAACGTTGACGGTAGTTATTGGATAAACGATACGGACATTAAATCCGACGCTTATGAGGCGAATCAGTATTTAAACACTCGGTTTATCAGAAAGTTAAAGATAAAAAACACGATTTCGCTTGGCACGCCGTTAGACGAAAACAAAAAAATCCGCATCAAGGACACGGACGTATACACTAAACTCTTGCCGAAATTTCCCACGGAAAAAGAACGGGCTGCCATGGTCGATAACATAACGGCGGCGGACGGTTATCTATCGCCTCGCTTAGTGCAAGACAGAAAAGAACCCCACCTTTCCCCCGCAACCACGGTGACGGTGCGGATGCAATCATATACCGAAGAAACGAACGGTCCGAACGGCAACCGCACTTACAACAAGAAAACATGGAACGAGCGGTATACCATACCCGCAAGACAGCGTTGCCTTTATCATATGCAGGTGGAACACGATATATTTGATCGCGACGGCAAAAAGGTAATGACATATAAAAACGGGGATCACACCTATCAATACGAAAACAACGAATCCCGTTACAGACTTCGTATGTTTAAGGATCTCGTAAACGAATTTCGAGAGGATTACGAAGATATAAAGAAAGAGTTTTTGGAGGACGAACGGAAAAAGAGAGAAAACGATGATGATGACCGCGCAAGGGTCAAAATCGCCTTTAAAAACATCCAAGTTCCCGATAATGTCGGAAATAACGAATACTATGTAAAAAGCGTGCATTTCGTAATGAAAAACTTCGCTTTAAAACACACCAAAGCGCGAGTGATTTTCAACAATAATTCTCATGAAACTCCGAGATATTATGTGCAGGGCGCAATTTACCGCTTTAGCTATGACAGAGAATGGATTGCCCCTCATGTGACCGTCTATAATTCTTTGGTATCAAGCAAGAAACAGAAATGGAGAGATAGAAAAGGCAAAGAGCACACCATGAAAATCTCCGACTATAAGACTTCCGTAACCCCACATTTCGGCAGATGGCAGTATACGGCAACCGTAAGCGCGAATTTTTCGCTTGTAGATGCCAGAACAGGCAGAATTGTGGTAAATCATAACGATGTGGAAACTGACGACAAACGCGCCGACGCTTACCGTCACTTTATGAAGAAATTTTACGAAAAAGTGCAAAATTACTTGGAAAAAACCGGAGCGTTTGATTAAGTTTTGGTTCTAATTTTTATTTTTATAAATTTTTTAAGGAGGATGTTCGTAATGAATCATCTAAAAAAAGTGTTTTTAAGCCTACTAGCCGCCGTCTTCATGGTTAGCGGCTCGTTTGCATACGCGGCGAACGGCAATGTAAATTGGGATGAGGGTAAGATCGTTGCCACAGGTATTGGAGTAGCGCCGGCAAGAGCCGTCAATATAGCGCAAGCAAAAGCTATGGCGCGTCGCGCAGCCGTTGTGGACGCTTATCGTCAAATGGCGGAAATAATTGGCGGCGTCAATGTAAATTCCGAATCTACCGTGGAGAATTTTATGACAACTTCCGATGTGGCGCGTACAAAGGTAAACGCGACCATAAAAGGAGCCAGAGTCATAAAGGAGGGTATGACTCCCGACGGCGCGTACGAAGTTACAATGGTGGTACCGATGTTTGGCGTTACAGGCTCTTTAGCCAGCGCAGTGATCGAGCCGCCCGAAGAAAAAGAAGTTTTCCCCGAACCTGTGGCAAGCGTTCAACCCGCCGCGCCCGCTACAGTCAGCACTACTGTGACTGTGAACATTCCTTCGGTTAATACCACACCTTCCGCGCCTGCGCCTTCAATACCGACTCCTTCTATACCGACAATTCCTTCTACACCCGGCGGATCTTCTGCTGCGCCGGCCCCCGCGGGAAGAGCCATCGGTGGATTTACAGGACTTGTGGTAGATTGCCGCGGTCTTGGGTTAAATCCTGTTATGAGTCCTGTTATAAAGAACGAGAATGGTTCGCCCATTTATGGTTATAAGAATTTAGACCCCGATAAAATTATTGCAAACGGCATGGCGTCGTATAGCAAAA
>JAFXOC010000431.1 GCA_017529085.1 Selenomonadaceae bacterium
TCTTTTTCGTTGCGTTTGGCAAGCGGTGAAATTTCCGTCGGGTGTCCCGTGATGAATGTGGGTTGAATAAGGGATTCTTCCACTTTTTCTTCAAAAGCGGCGTTTAAAATCCCGCCGATGCCATGACGCGCTTCGTATGGGATATGCAGTTCGTCCGCTATAGCTCTCGCTTCTTCAACCGTGGCGCAAGCCATAAAATCCCGTCCCGTCGCTTCTTTTACCGCATCGTTCATGCTGATACGCTTGCAATTTGCAAAATCTATCTCCGTACCCTGATACGTCACCTTAGTATCGCCGCACACCGACTTTGCCGCATAACGCACGAGTTCTTCGGTAAGATTCATCATGTCGTTGTAATCCGCATAAGCTTGATAGTATTCAACCGTGGTAAATTCGGGATTGTGACGGTTGTCCATGCCTTCGTTGCGGAAAACCCTGCCCATCTCGTAAACTCGTTCAAAGCCGCCCACAACGAGACGCTTTAAATTAAGTTCCGTGGCTATTCTTAAATATAAATCCGTATCAAGTGCGTTATGATGAGTCACAAAAGGACGCGCCGCTGCGCCGCCCGCTAATGTGGACAGCACAGGCGTTGCAACCTCCAAATAATCGTGGCTGTCCAAAAACGCGCGAATCGCTTTTATGGTCTTGTTGCGTCCGATAAACGCGTCACGCACTTCGGGATTTACTATTAAATCGAGATAACGCTGGCGATAGCGGATTTCAACATCTTTTAAACCATGGAATTTCTCGGGCAGGGGACGAAGGGATTTTGAAAGCAAATCGAATGACTTTATCTTAACGGTAAGTTCCCCTCTGCGTGTCTTAAACACAGAACCGTTTATTCCTATAATATCGCCTATATCAAGCATTTTAAAGCGTTTATAGGCATCTTCGCCCAATACGTCAAGTTTAAAATAAACCTGTATGGAACCGGTCTTATCGGAAATACTTGCAAAACTCGCCTTACCGTGACCGCGAATTGCCATCAAGCGCCCCGCCAAACTGACCTCGCCCTGTTCTTCTTCGCCTTCCAAATTCGCAAATTCTTCCTTAACGTCCTTTGTGTGATGCGTTACGTCAAAACGATGTCCGAAAGGCTTTACGCCCATTTCGTCGTAAGTCTTTATCTTGTCTCTGCGAACTTGGAGCATTTCGCTTAAATTTTCTTCCGTGAGTTCTTTTTCTTCGCTCATTGTCAAAACCTCATTTAATATCTACAATCTTATACTTAATAATTCCCGCCGGCGCGTGCACCTCAACGATACTTCCCTTTTTGCCGCCCAAAATAGCCGAACCCAAAGGCGATTCGTTGGAGATTTTAAACTCGTCGGGATCCGCTTCTGTGGAACCTACCACCATATAGGTTTCTTCTTCCTCAAGCTCCGTATCAAGTACCGTAACTTTACTTCCCATCTGCACGGTATCGCTTGATTCGCTCTTAATAATATCCGAGTTCCTTATTTTCTTTTCGAGGTCTAAAATCTCGCCTTCCAAAAACGCCTGCTCGTTTTTAGCGTCGTCATACTCGGAGTTTTCGCTCAAATCACCCAATGCGATGGCGGCTTTCAACCTCTCCGCCACCTCTATTCGCCGAACGCTCTTTAAATAATTAAGCTTCTCTACTAATTTATCATAGCCGTCCTTAGTCAACATGCCCCGTTTTTCAGCCACTATTTCCACTCTCCTTATAAAAAATAATCGGGCTTTGCCCCAAACCCCACAAGGGGCGCTGCCCCTTGACCCCGCCAA
>JAFXOC010000432.1 GCA_017529085.1 Selenomonadaceae bacterium
AATAAGAGGAAAACTTCAAGATAGCTGAAAAAGCCCTCCTCCCAGAGGAGGGAAAGCCGCGAAGCGGCAGGGAGGAGGGTCCGCAACTGTGAAGATTAAGGGGTTTATCAATAAAAAAAGAGCCGAATTTTCGGCTCGTAATCGCAGATGGCGGAGAGGGTGGGATTCGAACCCACGGTGAGTTTCCCCACAACAGATTTCGAGTCTGTCACCTTCGACCACTCGGACACCTCTCCCTATTCGTACATTAGTGGATTATACACGAAAACTTTGTATTATGCAAGCAGAAATTTTCGTGATGCTCTCCTCCCTTACTCCCATCTAGGAGGGGGGCTTTGTTAGAGGCAATTTAAAATTTCAGGCTCAAATTCATTTGGGTTAGGGTAGACAGGAATAATTCTCATATCATTTTCATTATTGATGCGCACCTTATCTGTTATATCGTATCCGCTGTTAGGATTAGCGAAAACACTAACAGAAGTGAAAACAAACATTGATAATGCAAAAATGAATTTTTTTATAAAATTCTTTAGTATGAGTTATGAACGTTGATTTTATAGTATTCACCTCAAGGTAAATTACAATAGACTATCCATTACTAAATATTGTGTGTCAAGACAGTTTTTGGAGTTCACCATTATTTTATCATCCAATTGAAATAAAAGCAATTTTTAAGTTTATTCAAATTCTTTAGATTACATCCCATCAGTTTGATTTAAATTATTGAGCAAGAGTTTAGTCATACCAAGCACTGCGATTAGAAAAAATCAAAATTAAATTCAATCCGTTCTTTGATGATATTCTTACTTTCCCATATCC
This sequence comes from Selenomonadaceae bacterium, assembly GCA_017529085.1. Taxonomy (GTDB): domain Bacteria; phylum Bacillota; class Negativicutes; order Selenomonadales; family Selenomonadaceae; genus RGIG9201. The sequence continues at coordinate 820 of JAFXOC010000432.1, forward strand.
GCATATCGGTATCATAATAATTATCGCTTCGATTTCTATATTTCATTTTTATACTTACTTGATATCACTGCTCAAGACATCCGTGGATTTTACATTTAGTCATACAAAATATAAGTGGGAGGATAGTTGAAAAAACCGTAAAAAACAGATATTATCCTCCATATCTCTCATATCCCCTCCATAAACTCTCCAAAATCATCAACCGGCAAAAAGGTTGCGCCATCGCCTAATGCCTTAAAATGCGCCTTGCCGCATTCGATTTTCTCTCGCTCCGTGGGTCTAAGAGCATCCATGTCAATGTTTCCCTTAGTTTCAAGCACGAAGTACAGTTTTTTCTCGCCGTTTTGGTTTACGATTACTGCCCAATCGGGATTGTACGCGCCCAAGGGAGTTGAAATTTTGAACCAATCTGGAAGTTTGGCGTAAAGAACAACATCTTCGTTTTGCTCAAAAGCGGCGGCAAATTTTCGTTCGTTCTCGCTGTCGTAGACAACATAATTATATACGCCTTTCTTGCTCTCCATCATATTTGTTTCGAGGTATCCTTTCAGTTCCTCTTCTTCAAAGAGTTTTTGGCAATAGTATTCGGTGTCGCCGATTTCCTGATAACTTATGCCGTCCACAATAAGCGACTTCATCACGGAACGCAGAATTTTTGCCGTTCCTTCCATAAATACTTGTGGATTTTTTTGAAAGTCTTTGAGTCTGTCGCCGTAGTCGTCGAAGGATTGCCATTTGCCGCTTGCGCCTTGGCGTTTACCCGTCAAAAGTTCAACGATAGTACGCCTCGTGAGATTTGTTTCATTTTGTAGATAAGTTACTAAATCCGGAAGATAGCCGCCTTGCTCGTAAGAATCCACGGCGCGATCTGTCACCACTGTTGCGCTTACGCCGTCTGCTCCCACGGCAAGGTCTGCCCTCGTTTGAATAATTTTCGCCGAAGGAACTTTTAACTCCGTAGCCATTCGCTTACGGCATCTTTCTAACAATTCGTCTGTGGAAAAGTCTACACGGTATGTAGTTTTCCACTTAACTTTATCCCATAATTCTTTGAAATCGTCAGATAAAAATACTTTTTTATTTAACGAGATTGGTTCGCGGTTCTTTTTATTATGTATTGGCAAATTTCCGCAGGCGCGGAGGCAAACTTCCTGAATTTGCGTCTTGTATGGGGCGATTTCTTCTGATAATTCAAATTTATCCTCTTGAATAGCTTTTTTCAAAGTATCTTTTACATTGCCATTTTCGTCCACATAACCTTTTGACTTCAGTTCTTCCATAATTCTTTCCGCATGAATCGAGCCCAGATAATGCTCTTCTTCCTGCGTTTTATTGTCAATTATGGTGATATTGGCAAAATTTGCCGCTTCCAAAAATCTGAAACGAATCCCGTCTTTCGCATATTCTTCTTGCAAATTTTTGGCAAATTCATCGTAACTTTCGTTCGCTATAACCGTCAATATGTTCATACTCGGCTCATATTGCCGCTCTACCGCCTGATTTACGCAAAGACGCAAGCCTCGTCCTATCTCCTGCCTTTTTTTGATAGGGCTTTTGGTTTCGTTTAAAGTACAAATCTGAAATACGTTTGGATTGTCCCAACCTTCTTTCAAAGCGGAGTGAGAAAATATAAAACGGATTTTGCAGTCAAAAGACAACAGCCGCTCTTTATCGCGCATAATCAGATTATAGGTGCTATCATCCGCCGCCGTATTGCCACCCGTATCCTTCCATTTCCCCGGTTCGTTCTTCTTGCCTTTATCCGCTGAAAAATACCCATCGTGCACAAGCTCCGCCTCGTCTTCTTCGTTATGCAAACTGTGGAAAAGATCGTGATACTTTGGGCGACTGATAACTTCATTATAGATTTCTTCAAACCAACAAGCGTATTTTCCTTTCGTCGGTTTACCTTCCGCATCGTACTCTCGATAATTTGCAACCTTATCAATAAAAAACAGCGAAAGGACTTTTATTCCCTTGGGGTTAAGCTCTATTTCGTTATTCAAATGTTCTTCAATAGTGGCGCGAATTTGCTGACGCTTCATCTCATCATCAGCTATTGTGCCAATGGGCTTCCCCAAACGCAAAACTTCGCTTCTGGCGGCAAAGTCCACGGCTTCATCGCCTTCTTTGCAGTAAATATCCTTTACGATAAAACCTTCGTAAATATCCCGCCCGCCGGATTTTTCGTAGAGGTCGTCTCCTTGTTTTACCGTCACAACTTTGCGCTTAACCTCGCCTTTTTTGTTTTTTGTGTCCATCTCGATTTTCGCCGTGATGGGCATTTTTTTATTATTCACCGACTTCAACAATAAATAAGCGTCGTTATGGGCATCTTTAACTGCAAAACTATCTACTTCAATACCTTTCACCAGTTTCTTTTCAAAACTGTCAACGGCGTTCAAGCGATAGAGTTTATTTTCAACGCGGACGGGGGTTGCCGAATAACGAATTGTGCAAAGTGGATTAAGGGAGCGCACCGCGTC
>JAFXOC010000433.1 GCA_017529085.1 Selenomonadaceae bacterium
CTCGGAATCTGCGCCGCCATAGCGTCAAGTTTTTCCTCTCGTCCTCTTATGGATAAAACGGTTTTATTCGGCGAAGTCGGATTATCGGGAGAACTTCGCGCGGTGAGTCAGGCGGAAAACAGAGTGCGCGAGGCTAAACGTCTGGGATTTAAAAATGTGGTTTTGCCGAATAAAAATTTGAAAGACATAAAGAATGTTTTCAAGGACATAAATTTTTACGGAGCGGATATACTCCGCGAGGCGCTGACTTTGGCGCTTCCGAGGGAAGGATAGTTGCGGTCATGAAAGTAAAGTCTATATTCGCTCTCTCGTCGTTCTTATGCTTGTTTTTAGTTTCCGTTGCTTCTGCAAATCCTATCCCCAACATCACTGCTAAAGGCGCGATTGTGATTGAAGCGACAACGGAACGCGCCATATATGAAAAAAATGCGGATATGAAGTTAATGCCCGCCAGTACCACAAAGATTATGACGGCTGTTTTAACCTTGGAAAACGAACGTCTTACCAAAGAAGCCAATATCTCGCAAAATGTGGCGTTTACGGAAGATCAATATCTTCCGCTTCAAGCCGGAGATATTGTGGACGTTCAAAATCTGCTCTATGGTTTGATGATGGTGTCTGACAACGGTTCCGCCGTCGCGCTCGCCGAACTTATAGACGGAAATACTACGCGTTTTGCGATGCGCATGAACGAAAAAGCGAAGGAAATAGGTTGCGAGAACACTCATTTTGTGACGCCGAACGGGCTTCCCGACCCTATGCACTATTCGACTGCGAGAGATATGGCGAAAATTTCGGCTTACGCCATGAAAAAGAGCGAGTTTAGAACGATTGTCGCCACCAAAGACGATATTATGATTTGGACTTTTCCAAAAAATAAAATGACGATTTTAGACAACACCAATAAATTGCTTTGGAGTTTTAACGGCATTACCGGCATAAAAACCGGTTGGACGAGCGCGGCGGGCGGTTGCCTTGCGGCGTCCGCAAAACGAAACGGAATAGAACTTATAACTGTCGTGCTGGGTTCGGAAGACGCCAATATTCGATTTAGCGAAGCGGCGGCGTTACTGGAATACGGCTTTACAAAAGCGCGAATTGAAAAAGGTCCGCGTAAAGAACAAATCAAACGAACAGCGTGGGTCAGCGGCGGAAAAAATCATCTGGTTCATATAACGGCTGCCGAGGACATCGTATATCCGTTGATAGAGGGCGACGAATTAAAGTATTATACGCTTGAGTATGTGTTGCCGAAAATCGTGAAAGCGCCTATAAAACATGGCGATAAGCAAGGCGAGATAATTCTAAAATACAAGGGAAAAGAAGTGGGACGCATAAACCTGGTGGCTACGGAAGATGTGGCGGAAGGTTTTAGCGTTCTTTCGTTTTTTTATGTGGGGCTGTTGGAGCTTTTTGGCATGAGGTGAGAACTTGAAAGCCATAATAAACGCTAAAATTATTGCGCCGGATTTAACGGGAAAATTTAGCGTGAAAGATAACGGTTGTATTTTGTTTGACGATAAAATACGAGGAATTTTTTACGATGATACTCTCTCACAATCTTTGGAAACTTCGCTCCCTGTAGAGTGGAGGCTAAAAAGTGATGCTCAAAGTGCCTCCCCTGAAAGGGGAGGTGCCCGAAGGGCGGAGGGGTTTCAAGAAATCGAAGAAGTAACAGACGCTA
>JAFXOC010000434.1 GCA_017529085.1 Selenomonadaceae bacterium
AATTAAAAATTTTGGTTGAAATTGCCAAAAGCGTTGAAAAACCGTATTCGATAGTAAACGGGCAAAAGAAAGATTTAACCGCTTACGAAGATTATAGCAATTCCGTAACCTTTTTGCAATACCAAGCGGGAGCAATGGGGCTTAATCTTCAAAAAGCGAACAAAATAATTTATTTCAGCTTAACTGAAAGGAGCGAGCTTTTTGAACAGTCAAAAAAGCGTATCCACCGCATAGGGCAGGAAAGACCCTGTTTTTATTACATAATGTTTTCGCCGACAACGGTTGAAGGAAACATTTACGGAGCTTTGAAGCGAAAAAAGGATTACACCGACGAACTTTTTAGGGAGGATTTTAAATGTCACAAAAAGACAGAATGAAAGAACTTATCGAGTTATTCGCGGATGCGGATGCAAGAAACGAATTAAGCAAAGCGGAAATGAAATATTGCCCGCTGGTATCGGAAGCCTACGAAGTTATGATGGGGGAATGAGAAATGATAGAAACCTTAAACGATAAACCCTTCACAGAAAAGGAAATAGTCGCTTTTAACGAGCAGTATTTAGAGCAATTTAAGAATTTGGCGACCGTTGTCAAAAAGCGCAAAGCCTACGAGGACGAGGAAAAGAAAGCCAAAGCCGCACTTCAAAAGGTTATGGACGAATACGAAATAAAGTCCGTTGACAACGAATATATAAAAATAACCCGCGTCGCGCCTGCTGCGGATAAAATAACCGTAGACCTTGAAAAATTCAAGGAAAACGAACCGAAGGAATACGAAGAACTCTTAAAGGACTATCCCAAAACGGTCAAGGGGAAAGCCGGATATTTAACTTTTAAGGTGAAATAATGGCGGAAGAAAAACTCTTTGAAAACAAGATAAAACGCTTTTTTCACTCAATAGGCGTGTATCCTGCGGGGTTTCCAAGGGATAAAATGGACGCTCCTTTAATCGGTTGGTATTTTAAGGTATGGGGCGGGGGATTCCAAAAGAGCGGAATCCCCGACATTATCGCCTGCGTAAACGGAATAACCCTCGCCATCGAAGTAAAAGCGACAAGGGGCAGACCTTCGGAACTTCAAAAGTTAAACGTAAAGCGTATAAACGAAGCCGGAGGAATAGCAATAATTCTTTATCCGGAAGGGTTCGACGAATTTAAAAAAATTGTGGGAGGGGTGATAAATTGCAATACTCACACAGTCGCGTTGAATGTTTTGAAAAATGCCCTTTCAAGTTCAAAATGCGATATTTGGACGGGATAGAAACGAATCCGAGTGTGGAGGCGGACAACGCGCTTATAATCGGAACTGCGGCGCATACCGCGCTTGAAAAGGGATTGGACGTTGCTATAAGGGAATACGCTTTTAAGTTTCCGATAATCACGGACGAACACATAAACGAGGTTATAAAACTTCAAAGCGTTATTCCAAAAGCCAAGGCGAAACTTCCGACGGAGGGAAAATTTGAAGTACCCATATATCACAAAGATTTTATAGGGTTTATAGATTATCTCGTTCCGCTTGATCACGGCGAATATATTTTATTTGATTTTAAATATACGGCTAACCCCGATAATTACAAGGGTTCAAAACAACTTCACTTATATAAATATTTTTGGGAAAAGTTAAACCCGGGCAAAAAAATAGTCGCCCTTTATTATCTTTTTATTCCCAAGACTTCCATAAGGCAGAAAAAAAACGAAACTTTGGTGGAATTTAGAGCAAGGTTACAGGAAGATTTGGCGGATAAAGAGCCGACTATAAAACGGGTTGACTATGATATAAACAAAGTTATCGAGTTTTTATTTTCAGTCAAACAAACGCTTGAAGCAAAAGAATTTCCTAAAAACGAGGATTTTCTTTGTCGCTGGTGCGAATTTGAAGAATATTGTAAGAAAGGTTGGGATTATTTTATGAAATTGCCGGAAAATAAAAGGCGTTCGATGGACGCAGTAAAAAGGAGAGTTATTTGGATTTACGGCGCGCCTTTTTGCGGAAAAACCACTTTTGCGAACGGTTTCCCCGATCCCTTAATGCTTAACACCGACGGAAACATTAAATTCGTAGACGCTCCTTATATCCATATAAAAGACGAAATAGTTCAAGAAGGACGCATAACAAAACGCACATTCGCTTGGGAAAATTTCAAGGACGCCATAACGGAGCTTGAAAAGAAAGACAATACTTTTAAGACTATTGTCGTTGACCTTTTGGAAGATTTATACGAACATTGCCGGATTTATATGTTTGACAAGCTCGGCATAAGTCACGAAAGCGACGACCCATTCAGAGCGTGGGACAAGACCCGCGGGGAAT
>JAFXOC010000435.1 GCA_017529085.1 Selenomonadaceae bacterium
CCTCTATGTCGATTACCCCGATAAGCTTATTGTTCCTTGCGACATAAAGCAGATTTTTCGCCCTTATATCTGCGTCTAGTTCTTCGCTCATATCAATATCGTTTTCGATTAGGAACTTGCGACTGCCCACAAGAATATCCCCGCCCGTAAAGCCTTCAAAATTCGGCACTACAGCCTTCATTCCTCTTGCTACCACCGTTTCGCTCGAATCATGCTGAGGCGTTGTCCATTCCTTTTCCTGAACGTATTTCTGTATGGCGACGGCTAAAGGATGCACCGAATGTTTCTCGGCTGATGCGGCAAGTAAAATCATCTCTTTTTCGTCAACGTCTTTCGCTGTTTTGATAAAAGCGATTTGCGGTATTCCAATCGTAAGCGTGCCGGTTTTGTCAAGCACTACCGTATCGGTTTCAGCCAAAGCTTCGATGTAATTTCCGCCTTTAACCAAAATGCCGCGTTTGGCTGCGGCAGCGATGGCGGCTGAAATTGCCGTTGCTGTTGAAAGTTTTAACCCGCAGGAAAAATCTATAAAGAGCAGGTTCAACACTCTTTGCCAATCCCTCGTTGCGCCGTACACTATGGCAGCGCCCAAAAAAGATACGGGGACGAGGAAATTTGCCATTTTATCCGCGAAATTTTGAACGGGCGCTTTGCGGTTCTGCGCTTCTTCCACTAAATGCACGATATGGGCGAGCGACGTGTCTTTACCGACTTTTTCAACGGAAATAATAAGTTCCCCGGCTTCAACCACGCTGCCCGCGTAAACGGAAGTTCCTTCGCCCTTCATTGCGGGGTTGGATTCGCCTGTGATGGATGCTTGGTTTAAAGCTGCGCTGCCGCTTATTACTTTGCCGTCGATTACTATTTTCTCTCCCGTATGAGCGGCTATGGTGTCTCCCACTTGCACTTCTTCCACTGGGATTTGATATTCTTTTCCGTCTTTTATTATCCACACATAACGCTGGTCAAGGGATAAAAGCCCCGAAATATGGGTCCGCGCCTTTTCCGCGGCGTAGCTTGTAAGCATTTCCGCGCCGTTTGATAAAGCGAGAAGGGTAAGGCTCGATTCGGGTTTTCCCGCGAGAACCGAGGCGATAACCGCCGTTGCGGTAAGCGTGTCCGCATTGGGGCGGCGATCCTTAATCATGCCGTTTACGCCGTTTTCGATGAATTTTCCCGCGATAAAGAGAACCAATGCGCTCCTTAAAAGTTTTGTAGCTAGGAATGCCTCCGGCGCTACTTTTTTCAAAACTTCCATAGCCGCGAAACTTGCAATTGAAACTATAGCGTCTCGCCTATATTCCGCAAGTCTGTCCGCTTGATGTTCGGAGGATTTTTTCGCTGTTAAAAGCGCATGGGAAATATGTTTGTTTATAAGCTTCAATGAAACGGGCGACGTTGTCCATACCCGAATTCTGTCCTCTTCAACGGAAGCCGCCGCAACCGTTCGTATTCTTCGAAGTTCCGCCGCCAAACGAATGCGGTTTTCTCTTGTTAGGTTTGTTTTTCCCTTGATTTCGTAAATTTGATACATTATATGGTTCGCCATCCTCTCAGCATTGACACCGCCCACCATATCATTTGAGAGCCGTTGGGGTATTCCTGATTTAGGATCATTTTGCGAAGTCCTCGAATAAGAAAGAGGATAAAGGCAAGAGATCCCGCATCCAATAAACCGAAACTTTTTTTGCCTACCCACTCGTTAAAAGATAGCATGGTATTTTTTATGCTCCTTGTAATAGCGCCCACGGAGGGTTCTATTGGAGCGGGAAAATAATTTGTGGAATTTGCTGCGGGCGCGTTGTTTTGCGACTTAAAAACTTTATTGTTAATAGCGTCTATCAGCTCATTCAACAGTTCGCATTTTTCTTCGTCATAAACAATGAGTAAACTGCCCGAAATATGGTTTGATGAGACTTCGTTTATGTATTCCACGCGATTAAGGGCGTTTTCAAGCATCTCGGCTTGGCTTTCCGTAAGATTTAAAATACGGTAACGGCGACGACCGGGGGTAGAAGATACGAGTTCCATTTGATGCTTTGCAGCGAAAAACATGGATTTAAAGTTGAAGTCGCTTTTAAATTCGCTTCCGTTATTTTTTCTCATGCCGCCGCGTCCTTTACCGGACATTCCTATTATATTTCCAATATCGCTTAAGCCGCTCACACCGCCCATGCCGCCCATGCCCATGCCGCGACCGGAGCCCATACCTCCTGCGGAAAAACCGGAACTACCTCCAAATAGTTGTCTGAAACCTTGAATAAGAGCCGTTCCCATCATCAGTCCCGACGCATAGTTCATTCTACTTCCTCCCCGCTTTAACCCTTATATATTCTTCCATTTTGGCAAGTTTACCATTTGTCCTTAAAATTTCAGGTTCGTACAAAATCAAAAGCGATCCCGTCAAAATACTTATTTCAACGGATTGAATTTCCTTAAAAGTCGCAAGTTCCTTATAAATTTGTTGCGACAATTTTGGATTACCCACTAATTTTTTTGATCGCAACCGAATCCTCCCCGGTATATACGACGAAACTTCCGTAAACCTGATTAAAAACTCCGGATCCGCTGTAGATGATTGAAATATATTCATAAATTTTTCTCTTCATTAAAACAAAGGCTGCCTAAGATTGGCAGCCTTATTGTTACTTCTTTGCTTGTTGAGCGGCGATTAAATCCTCAAGTTCTTCCTTTTGTCTTTGAAGTTCCGCCAAGGGAAGTTCCCCCGTAGATGCCGGCGCTCCCAAGAGAGCGAATTGATTTTCCCTTTCCTGCATAAAGCGATAACCAAATACGCCCGCTACAACGTCCACGGCAAGCCCAATCCAAAAATCCGTCTTCTGAAACATATTTTTGCACTCTCCTTAAAAGAATTTACCAAATTTAATTGAATTTATTCTACATCAAATGGGAATAGTTGTCAATTAAATTTACATTTCATTTACTCTTTTCGTATAAATTTTTATGCTACTTTTTTTTTGCAGTATTTTAATACTTGTTGTATAATGTGGAAATAAAATAAATTTTTGGAGAGTGTTTTTCATGCGCCTGTTAAAAATCATTGCCGCTCTTTTTTTGGGAATAATTTCTTTTTTTGAAATTTCTCTCGCGGAGTGCGGCAGTAAAAAGATTGTCATAAACCTTCCCAGTCGCTCCCTTGCTCTTTATGACGGCGAAACAAAGGTTCGACTTTACCCCATTGCGATTGGTAGACCTTCTTCC
>JAFXOC010000436.1 GCA_017529085.1 Selenomonadaceae bacterium
GAGCGATTTTAGAGAGAAAGTAAGAGAAGATTATTCTAACGATAGTTTCCTTTATCAAGAGTTACAAGATGACCAATATGAAGATGCACAAGAGTCTTTAAAGAGCATCGGTTTTTTAAAGGAAAAAGAAACATACCTTTTTTTAGCTTCAACTATTAACTGGAAAAATGATTGCGGCTGGGATTTAATTGATGTGGAGAAACTTGACGATATAATAAAAAAGGTTGCTCCAAATGCAAATTATACAATAAATCTTACACGAAAAGGAAATACGCCGTATTTTGAAGCGATGGTGTATTCTCACGATGTTCCTATGGGAAGTCATGCTTACATTCTGCCGGAATCGCAATGGGATAAGCTCGAAGGGTACGATAAGGAAACTGGCGCTTACGGTCAAAAATATTCTTTCTTGGAAGAAGCTATAAACAATAATAGCGATATAAAAGAAATCTTCCACAGTCGCGCAATGTTAAGGGAATTGGAGAAGGAAGCCGAAAAGAATCCTATTGCGGAAAAGATGAAGGAGGTTTATGACGAATACTTGTATAATTACGGCGGTACTACGGCAGAAAACTTTAAAGATTATACAAATGAGGACGCTTGGCAGAAAGTATCTGAGTTTTTAGCCGATAGTGTTGTGACTTGCTCGAAAATGACTTTGAAAGACAGAGAAAATTATAACAAATGCGAAGCCTTGTTGACGAAGTATAATCCCACCTTACGACCTGCTGACGAAATTATTAAAGATTTTAAAAGCGATTGTCAGGAGATGATAAAATATCACGAACGCATAGAAGCCAAGGCGCAGCAAAAACAAAGGTAAATGGTAAATCTCCATAATAACAAAAGTGGTAGTTGCAGGTATGCGACTACCGCTTTTGTTTTACAATCATAAAACAAGAAATTTTTATAAGGATTTTATGTTACTTTTACAATATAGGTGAAATTTATTGTTGTGTAGGAGGTTGTTACTATGGCTAACAATTTTGTATCTAAATTCGGTGAAATGGATGTTGAGAATATGACCGTAAAGGATTTTATGGAAGATGAGAATTTGAAAAATTATTACGATTCAATATATCATCAAGCACTTCATGGATATGTGGATTTGAGCCGTGAGCGAGTGCTTAAAGATGTTAATACGGAAGATTTTTACAGAGAATTGTTCAACGCTTGCGCCGAGGGCGATTTATACGAAGAAGTTGTTCATAGCCAAGACATAAATAAAGCGACAAAAGAATTTATAGATTTCGTTGAAAATAGCGAATACCTATCTACAGAAAGCAGAAGAATGTTGATTGACGGATTTAAAAGCAGCGTTGAAGCCGAATACATACACGCATTTGAAGAGGAAAAAGCTATGTTTGACTGTGTGAAAGATTTTCCGGAAAATGGATCCATTGAATTGGCAACTGAAAAGTTATTGGATGGTATTGAAAAAAACCGCTTTACCGATAAAGAGCTTGAGTTTTTAATGACTCAGTTTAAAGATTTTTTTCATATAAAAGAAGGATTTGAAAATAATCCTGATTTGCTTCTTGATATGCAACATTCGGGACAATTAGTGCCTATGCCTAAGACATATTATACAGATGTGGATATGGTAGATATGGATGAGTACAAAGAATACTCCAAAACAATTTTGAAGGATTTGATGAATGGCGCAGCCGCTACCAAATTAGGCGTTTACAGGGGAGACGATACGCAACTGTTTTATCATCGCTTGCTTGGGAACGAGCTATATAACAGCGACACGGCGCAAGCACTTCACGATGCCAAAGACGATTTTGATTTGGCTACGGAGAAATTTTTAGAAATTGTAACCGATCAAAAAAAGGATGTTAAAGAACGGATATTAGAAGATTTTAGACAAGAAATAGAAGAAGGTTTTTATAACGATGAAGGGGTACATCAAACTTTGTTGGAGAATAAAGAGAACAAAATAAAAGAAAATTTTGCGAAAGCCGGGTTTTTGAAGGAGGAAGAGACATATCTTATTTTGGATTTTAAGAACAAAAAAATATGTGATTGGAATTTAATTAATGTCAAAAATCTCGATGATATAAAGAAAGCAATGATGCCTAAAAGGACCACACAAATATCTAATATTACATATAAGGAAAATACTCCGTATTTTGAAGCAAAGATATATGATCCCCCCAATCATAAGGTTTTCCTTTTGCCTGAATCGCAATGGGATAGGGTAGAGGGTTACAACAAAGAAACCGGTGCTTACGGACAGGGTTATTCTTTTTTAGAAGAAGCAAAAAAGATTGATGAAGTTAAGGAGATATTCCTTAGCCGTAGGATGTTAAGGGAGATGGAAAAAGAAGCTGAAAAAAATCCCATTATAAAAGAAATGAAGGAAATTTATGAATTGAATTTGGATGGGTATAATTCTACGGCGGAAAACTTTCAATACCGCAATAGTGATGAAGAGTTATTGGGTAAAGATTTCCATTATGAACTTTTCGATTCTCCTACCAACAAACGCACGAACAGTAACATAGAAGCTTGGAAACAGGTGTCGGGCGAGTTAGCCTATAAGGTTGTAAAAAGCTCCAATGTAAAGGAAAATTACAAAAAAGCCGAAGCATTGTTGATCAAATTCAATCCGACATTACAAACTTCGTATGAAGTCGTAAAATACTTCAAGCAGCAATGTGAGAACATGATGAAGTATTACAAATCAGCGGGTAAAAGCAATCAAAATCATAGATAAACGAAAAAGTGACAGTCAGATTGGTGACTGTCACTTTTTTGTTTACTTTTTACCAAGATTTTTACTTTGATGTTATGACAACACCAAGTTATTGTGGGTTTTATACTTTTGATATTCTTCTGTATTGACTGTATCTTGCAAAAGTTTTTCCATGAATTTCGGCGATTCTCCCTGACAATCCGTTACAGCTTCGATTGCGGACTGAATAGTTTTAGGTTCTGTGCCAAATTCGTTTATAACATCTTTCATAAACATGAGTGGTCTTTCTGTTATGGAGATTTCGCCCTGCAAGGGATATTCTATATATGCCGTAATGAAATTTCTATTTTTGATGTTTTGTATGTAATTGTTTTGTTGTAATTCATGGGCAAGATTCATAAGTCCTTTTTCATTTTTCATAACGCTTCACCTTTCCGTTAATCATAGTCTAATAATTTGTTATTAGTAAATGCCGAGTATTTCTTTCGTTTCTATTCTTAAAATTTACCATATATTGTTTGTCAAAACCGGTTATTGTAAAATTATCTTTATACAAATTATAAATAAAATCGGTACGCTTAATAATAAGCATAATTTTAGCAGGTAAATGTTTTAGGTAATTACATAACCGTATTTGCTCCGCATGGGAAAATTCGTTGTTATCGTAGGTTGAAAACATCGAATCATAAGGAGGATCTACGAATAGGAAATCATCTTTGGTTACATCAAGCGTATTTAAGAAAGTTTCAAAATCCTCGCAAAAAATTCCGGCGGTACTGATTTTTTCACCAACTTCGTCCGATAATATGTAGTCGATTTTTTGCTGAAAATTTTTGTTATTGTAAGAAATACCACCGTAGGGGACATTAAACTCATTATCCTTGTTATATCTCGACATGGAAGAATAACAATATTCATGGATAAAATAATAAACAGCCGCATATCTGCCTAAACTGATTTTAAATGAATTGTTGTATAAATAACGCAAGAACATATAATAAGCAGCTTTTAAAGCGGCTTCAATATTATCTAATTTGCTCCTTTTAGAAATTTTTAAACTGTTATTTTCAAATTTTGACGAGCGTTTTATTTTATTTTTTAAGTTTTTTTTAATTTCTTGTAAAAAAATATCATTATAATTATCTGCAAAGCCTTTGAAAAAATTTAGATATTTCGTCATAAAATTTTCAACGGATAATTTTTGATTATATAAATCAAAAATATCCGATTTGTTTTGCCTGATAAAAAATCCAAGTTCCCAAAATTCATCGTTTTCTTTTTGCAAATAATGTTTAAAATTTATATCTTGCTTCCCGATACATCTGTATAAATTTATCAATCCATACGATTTATCGTTGATGTAGCATTTTTTATTATCCATCGCAAAAAATACCGAACCTCCGCCCACAAACGGTTCGATAAATCTCCCGTGAAAAACGGGCAAATTGTTCTTTATAATGGAAAGTTCTTTTCCCTTTCCACCGGAATATTTTAGTATTGGTTTCACTTGATAACTCTTCCTTTACCGATTATATTGCACAGAATGTATTTTTTCATTATGCGATAATTTATAATTCTCGCTGGCTATTGCGAATGTCTGCGCCACGGCTAAAAATACTTTATCCTTGTATTTTGTCACAAGTTCCGCAAATTGTTTCAGCGTTATAGGTTTATTCGTTAATGGCGATGAAAGCTGATCTCTGGAAATATTATAAGA
>JAFXOC010000437.1 GCA_017529085.1 Selenomonadaceae bacterium
CGAGTAATAAGTAATACAACACGGTGATGTGAAAGGCGAATTAGCGCCGTTCACAGAGGTCCCTTCCACCGCTTTGCGGTCCCCCCTCCCTCTAAGAGGGAGGCTTCTCTACCGCGACTTTTGAGCCTAAAGTTTTAGTTTGCCACTAAAAAGCCCCCCTCCTAGAGGGGGGTAGGGGGGAGAGTCCCCTGAATACAAAAAACATTTTCACGTTAAATTGAGATTTTGCTTGACAGCGACATGAAAAATGTGGTAGACTATGCAGGTAATCGGGACGTAGCTCAGCTTGGTAGAGCGCTTTCTTGGGGTGGAAGAGGTCGCAAGTTCAAATCTTGTCGTTCCGACCAGTTGAAGCAGGAAGGGCTTTCCATTTGGAAAGCTCCTTTTTTTTTTGCCCAAAAACACAATATTACCTCATTACAGAAAATTTAGGATTAAAATAACGCTTGCATATAGTAAAACTTTATGCAATAATCAAGCTGTAAGTTTTGTGTCGTCCTTGCGTATTTGCGCAAGTGTATGAAGGAGTTTTTGACATGGAGTTTAAAAGAGATAATCTTCGCATTATGACCGGAAACGCTAATCCCGCTCTTGCAAAAAGTATTGCGGATTGCTTGGAGGTAAATCTTACCAACGTCATAGTCGGGCATTTTAACAACGGCGAAATTCAGGTCATGATTGAAGAAAGCATCCGCGGAAAAGATATCTACATCATCCAACCCACAAGTCAACCGGTAAACGATAACCTAATGGAACTCCTTATAATGGTGGACGCTTGCAGAAGGGCTTCCGCCAACAGCGTAACCGCAGTCGTACCCTACTACGCCTATGCAAGGCAGGACAGAAAAACCAGAGGTCGCGAGCCGATTTCCGCAAAGCTTGTCGCAAACCTTCTTGAAACGGCAGGTTGCGACAGAGTGATTACTGTAGACCTTCATGCGGGACAAATTCAAGGATTTTTCGATATTCCCGTCGATCACATAGCGGCGGCTCCCGTTATCGCCAAATACTTAAAAGAACAGAATTACCCCGATGTCGTCGTGGTGTCGCCAGATCTTGGGGGCGTGACGAGAGCGCGTATTTTGGCGGATTATTTGCGCGCGCCGATAGCCATAATAGAAAAACGCCGCCCGAAACCCGGCGTTGCGGAGGTTATGAACCTTATCGGCGACGTTGAAGGCAAAACCGCCATTATAATCGACGATATTGTAGATTCTGCCGGCTCTTTGATAGAAGGCACGAAAGCGCTCGTGGATTTAAAGGTACAACGAGTGCTTGCCTGCTGTTCGCATGCTATTTTAAGCGGTCCCGCAAAGGAACGTATCGAAAGCTCGCCGCTTGAAAAATTGGTTGTAACGGATACTATCGCTCTTCCCGAAGATAAGCAGATGGAGAAAATAGTGGTGCTTTCCATGGCGGAACCTATTGCGGAAGTAATCCAGTGTATTCAATCTCACGAGTCCGTCAGCAGATTATTTGAAAAAAGATGTTGAAATACATTATTACTGTTTATTCGCGAAACTTTCCCCCCTACCCCCCTCTAAGAGGGGGGCTCGGTTAGAGGAAATATGAAATTTTGGCTCAAAAGCAGAGGTTGTGAAGCCTCTCTCTTAGAGGGAGGGGGACCGCGAAGCGGTGGAAGGAGAGCCATGAAGAGCACAATGTTTATTGGTTTGTTTACAATCGTAAGCGCCTAGCATCTGCGGGCGCTTTTTTATTTGATAAATTTTTTTCTAAGCAAAAGCGTGACGAAAAACAACGCCGCTCCCACCGCCACAATGGTTGCCCCGGCTGACGTGTCTATGTAAAAGGCCGTTATCAGCCCCGTTACGCCGCTTATCATGGCGAATAGAACCGAACAGAAGTGATAACTTTTTACATTGTTGGTTACGTTGCGCGCGGCGGCTGCGGGCAATACTAAAAGAGAATTGATTAGAAGTATCCCTACCCACTCGATGCTGATAGCCACAATTACCGCTAAAACGCTTGCAAAAACGGCTTCGTAAAAAAAGGGCGAAACTCCGCGGCTTTTCGCAACGGACGCGCTTACCATGCCGATTAAGAGCTTGTTATACATAAGCGCCCATATCAAAACTGTCAGTAAAAACACGGCGGTCAATGTTAATATTTCCGCTTCCTTTATACTTAACAAATCGCCAATCAAATATTTCGCGTATTTTTGAAACTCTCCGCCATACGTCATAAGCATAAGTCCTAAAGCAATCGCTGTGGATGAAAACACGCCTATCACCGTATCCGCGCCCATTCGGGTTTTATTTTTTATATAAGTGATTAATATTGCAAAAATCACTGAAAAAATCAGCAGGGAAAGTTTCGGCGAAAAAATTCCGCATACAACGCCCACAGCTATTCCGGTAAACGCGCCGTGACCCAAAGAATCCGAAAAAAAAGCCATTCTGCTTTCCACCACCATGGTGCTTAAAATCCCGAAAAGAGGAGTTACCAATAAAGTTGCAAGCAAAGCGTGTTTCATAAAAGCGTAGCTTATAAAATCAAAGGGAAGCGTATCCATAAGATTAAATACTATATCCACTATCTGGCCTCCCTTGAGAAAAATCAACGCCACGTATATTGTCAAAAACTTCTTCCGGATTTCCCGCAGCTTTTATACCATGCTCCATCACAACGACTCTGTCCGCGTATTTTTTTACCAAATCCAAATCATGCGACACTAAAATTATCGCCATATCTTCTTTTTCGCGAAGGTTTGACACTATCTCCAAAAATAGCGCTCTACCTTCGTAATCTACGCCTGATATGGGCTCGTCCAAGAGCAGCAAATTAGGCAACGGGTTAAGAGAAAGCGCCAACATCACCCGTTGTAATTCTCCGCCCGACAACGCGCCGAGTCGCCTTTCGATCAAATACTCAGCCTTCACCCTACTAAGCGCGGCTTCTACTTTTTTTAGCATGGATTTTCGCGTAGGGAGCCACACAGGGAATACGCCAAGCGCCGCTGCGAATAAATCATATACGCTTATAGGCGCTGTTCTGTCAAATCTCAGTTCTTGAGGCACATAACCAATCACGGGTTTTTTTGCCATTTCGCCGTTTGCGCCGACAAAGGTCAGCGTTCCTCCATGAGGTACTTCTCCCAATACGGCTCTTAAAAACGTACTCTTCCCTGCGCCGTTTGCTCCTATTATCGCAGTCAACTCGCCGCAGTGAACGTGTAAATTAACGCCTTCAAACACCGTTAATTCCCCTGATTTTACAGAAAAATTTTCTATTTTGGTACAACAAAAATCCCCGCAGCCCTCGTTTTTTACATGATGCAATATTTTTTTTATCAATGGTTTCTTCCTTTGGTTTAAAATCAAACGAAATTAAAAAAGAGCTTAGCTTTTTCTAAGCTCTTTTTTGATTTATCATTAGTCAATCATTCTATATCAAAATCTGTCGATCAGCCGCCTCTTTAGCATATTGCTTTTCAGCTTCGATTATCTTTTGAGAGAGTTCTCGTTGGAGTTTGACCTGCTCATAACCCGTGCCGCCTAACGAATTTCGTCCCGCAACGCAGGTTTCGGGGCGAATAGCGTCCTTTATGTCATCGTCAAACAGCGGCGATAGGCTTTTAAATTCCTCTATGCTTAAATCCTTTAAGTAAACGCCTTTCTCTATAGCGTAATGCACTGCTTTTCCGGCAACTTCGTGAGCGCCCCTAAACGGCATTCCCTTTTTCACCAGATAATCCGCCAAATCCGTAGCGTTTGAGAAATCCTCCTCAACGGCGCGGCGCATCATGTCCTCTTTAACCTTCATGCCGCGAATTATTCTGGCGTATACGAGCAAACTGAATTTCACCGTGTCGATAGCATCGAAAAGCCCTTCCTTATCCTCTTGCAAATCCTTGTTGTATGCAAGGGGAAGTCCTTTAACAGTTGTCAGCATAGCCGTCAAATGACCAATAACCCTGCCTGCTTTGCCCCGCACAAGCTCCGATACGTCGGGGTTTTTCTTTTGTGGCATCATGGAAGAGCCTGTGCAATGGGCATCGTCAAGCTCTATGAAGGAAAATTCCCTTGAACACCAAAGTATAGTTTCTTCGCTTAACCTTGACAAATGCGCCATTAAAATAGAAGCAGCCGACAAGAATTCCATGATGTAATCCCTGTCGCTTACCGCATCCAAACTGTTATGATAAATGCTCCCGAAGTTAAGTTCCTTCGCTACAAATTCCCTGTCAATCGGAAACGTCGTACCCGCCAATGCGCCCGCGCCTAACGGCATTATGTCCGCTCTTTCGTAAACGCCTTGAAATCTTGCAAAATCCCGCACCAGCATCGCAAAATACGCAAGCATGTGATGCGCGAAAAGTATGGGCTGCGCCCTTTGCAAATGCGTGTACCCCGGCATTATAACGTCTTTATATTTATCGGCAGTTTCTAAGAGAGCTTCCTGCATATCAATTATAAGGGCTTCAATCTCCGCAACCTCGCGGCGAACGTAAAGATGAGTGTCAAGCGCAACCTGATCGTTTCGGCTGCGGGCGGTGTGAAGTCTCCCGCCCGCTTCGCCGATAGCGTCCGTCAGCCGCTTTTCGATGTTCATGTGAATATCTTCAAGGTCAACGGAAAATTCGAAATTGCCCTCTTCAATATCTTTTAAAATCTTCTTCAATCCCGCAACAATCGCTTCTTTATCTTCCGATGAAATAATCCCGCATTTTTGAAGCATTGTCGCATGAGCGATAGACCCCGCTATATCCTCATAATACATTCGCTTATCAAAATCAATAGACGCTTGAAACTCGTTTATCATCTCGTCCGTTGTCTTAGAAAAGCGACCGCCCCAAAGCTTTTCGCTCATTTCTGTTTCTCCTGCATAAGAGCGCGCACCTTTAAAGGCAAGCCGAACAGATTGATGAAGCCTGTAGCGTCCGCCTGATCATATACATCGTCATGCTCGAATGTCACAAACTCTTGACTATACAAGGAATAAGGTGATTTTGCCCCCGCTGAGAGTATATTTCCCTTGTAAAGTTTCAACCTAACCGTACCCGTTACTGTTTCCTGAGTGCTGTCAACGAACGCCGCCAAAGCTTCCCTTAACTGTGAGAACCACATTCCATCGTAAACCAATTCCGCATAGCGGACCGCAACCTGCTCTTTGTAATGGAAGGTAGCTCTATCCAAGCAGAGGTATTCAAGTTCCCTATGAGCGTAATACAGTATGGATCCGCCGGGATTTTCATAAACGCCCCTAGACTTCATTCCCACAAGGCGGTTTTCGCAAATATCGTCGATACCAACGCCGTTTCTTGCGCCAATCTCGTTAAGTTTCGTCAAAAGTTCCACGGCGCCCAACTTCTCATCGTTTACCGCAACGGGAACGCCCTTTTCAAAGGTAATCGTCACATATTCCGCTTTATCCGGCGCATCCTCCGGCGCTTTTGAGATCATAAACATGGAATTTTTCGGCTCGTTCCAAGGATCCTCCAAATCCGAGCCTTCATGTGACAAATGCCAGATATTCCTGTCCATGCTGTAAGTCTTATTCTCCGTCGCAACGGGGATATTATGCTTCTTCGCGTACTCAATCTCAGCCGAACGCGAATCTAAATCCCATTCTCTCCACGGCGCGATTATCTTAATATTGGGCATCAACGCCTTCACGGTAAGCTCAAACCTCACCTGATCGTTGCCTTTACCCGTCGCTCCGTGCGCGATAGCGTCCGCGCCTTCCTGTTTTGCAATCTCAACCAACTTCTTTGCGATAATGGGTCTTGCGAAAGAAGTCCCCAAAAGATACTTTCCTTCGTAAACTGCCCCCGCCTTTAACGTAGGCCAAACGTATTCTTCCAAAAATTCTTTCGTCAAATCCGCGATAAACACCTTAGACGCGCCGGAAGCCATCGCCTTTTCCTGCACAACGTCAAGTTCGTCGCCCTGACCCACGTCTGCGCAAACGGCGATAACATCGCAATTATCATAATGCTCCTTTAACCAAGGAATTATAACCGACGTGTCCAATCCGCCCGAATAAGCCAAAACTACCTTCTGAATCTTTCCCATTTCTTTAATTCTTCCTTTCTTTTTGTTGGGGCTTCGCCCCAAACCCCACAAGGGGCGCTGCCCCTTGACCCCGCCAAAGGGCATTGCCCTCTGGACTCCC
>JAFXOC010000438.1 GCA_017529085.1 Selenomonadaceae bacterium
AAGTTTTTTCTTTCTCTTTTTTCTTTGTTACTTTCTTTTTTCTCTTAGCTACGCTTCGCTACGCATACAAGATTCGCTAATTGCTGAAGCACTAAGCGAATCTAATATCTTTTTTACAAAAAAGAAAGAGAAAAAAGAAAGTAAAGAATTTAAATCAAATTTTCATATATATTAAGTACAATGAGCGATTATGGAAGGTGATTATAGATGTGGAGCATTTTTAGTGGATTTTCCAATGATATGGGGATAGATTTAGGGACGGCAAATACCCTTGTTCATGTTAAAGGGCGTGGAATAGTATTGAGAGAGCCGTCTGTTGTGGCAATAAAGGACGATACAAGCGAAGTTTTGGCTGTAGGTGAAGAAGCAAAGCGCATGATAGGCAGAACTCCGGGAAATATACGCGCCATTCGCCCCATGAAGGACGGTGTTATCGCCGATTTTGACGTAACTCAGGCAATGCTTAAGTATTTTATAAGGAAAGCTATGAGAAATTCTTCGTTTTTCAGTCCTCGCGTTGTCGTTGGAGTTCCAAGCGGTGTAACGGAGGTTGAGAAACGCGCGGTTGTTGATGCGGCGCAGCAAGCCGGCGCAAGAGAAGCTTATTTGATAGAAGAACCTATGGCGGCGGCTATCGGTGCGGGACTTCCCGTTGAAGAAGCCACGGGTAGCATGGTTGTGGATATCGGCGGCGGTACAACGGAAATTGCGGTTATATCACTAGGTGGCATTTCGGCAAGTTGCTCTATTCGTATCGGCGGCGATGAAATGGATACCGCCATTCAGCAATACATCAAGAGAAAGTATAATCTCTTAATCGGCGAACGCACTGCCGAAGATATAAAAATGGAAATCGGTACTGCCACCGTGATGACTGACGCTAAGAAATTCACCGAAACAGCAAAGAGAACTATGGATATACGTGGTAGCGATTTGGTGAGCGGGCTTCCGAAAGCTCTTACCATTGGCGAAGACGAGGTGTGCGAAGCCCTTAACGAGCCTGTTTATAAGATTATAGAAGCGGTAAAAAGTACCCTTGAGCGCACTCCTCCCGAACTTGCGTCAGATATAATGGATCACGGCATAATGATGACGGGCGGTGGCGCGCTTCTCAGAAATTTGGATAAGTTGTTGTCGAAAGAAACAGGGATGCCCGTGTTGGTATCCGAAGACGCGCTGTCTTGCGTTGGCGAAGGAACAGGTAAATCTTTGAGCAATTTGAATTTGTTGAAACGAGTCGTTATTACCTCTAAGAAGTTAAGACAATGAGTAACGTAAAGCAAGAGCCGAGTATTTACAACAATATATGGGCGTTGGGGTTAGTGTTATTTGGGCTTTTTTGTCTTATACTCTTAACCTCGTTTAACAGAGTGGGTTTTCCCGTATCAAGCAAGGTGACGGGAGTGGTGCTTTTTCCATTCCAAGGCGGGTTTTCCGCGGCGGTGGAAGGCATAACTTCCGTTACGGATTTTGTTTACGATGTGTCAACCGTATATGAAGAAAACGAGAAATTAAAACAGGAAGTGGAAACGCTCCGAAAAGAGAATTTGGAGGCGAGCGAGTACTCTGC
>JAFXOC010000439.1 GCA_017529085.1 Selenomonadaceae bacterium
CCTGCGGAGGAATTAAACATTGCGGCTACTTATAACTTGGTCTATAACGCAGTATTTCTGATTGAACGAGGATTCGGCAGCGTTCTAAGTTTTAAAGGCTTGATACCGACAGAAAGAAAAAGCGAAGAAGGTATCGTATTTCGTCCTCTTTTTCCGAAATTACTGTCAAACAATTACATAGTGTGGAAAAAAGGTCAACTCTTTTCCCGCGCAGGTCAAATGGTTCTAAACTGCTTTGAAGAAACATTTGCTTAAATTTTATTATGCTAGAAAAGCATTGTTTATCATACAAACTAAGTATTTGCAATAATAACGCCCCTATTTTATAATAAGCCCAACAAATAAAACGCTTATTAAAGAATAGGGGCGATATTTTTGGATAAAAAAGGTTTGTTAGTATTTATACTTATGACGGGAGTTTTTGGAATTTTAAATACCGAAATGGGATTTATAGGAATACTTCCATATATCGCAGACTATTACGATGTGACAATCGTTCGCGCCGGGCTATTAATCAGTTTGTTTGCTTTAGGCGTCGCAGTAGCGGGTCCTACAATGCCTCTTTTTTGTTCGCGTTTTAACAGAAAGTATTTGATGCTTTTTACGTTGGGACTTTTTACTGTTTGCAATATCGTTTCCGTATTTGCGGAAAATTTTAATTTATTGTTAGCTGTTAGGGTATTGCCGGCTTTTTTCCACCCGGTATACTGTTCCATGGCGTTTACTGTGGCGGCAATGCTTGCAAAACACGGCGAAGCGCCGAAAAACGTCGCAAAGATAAATATCGGCGTGTCGGCGGGAATGGTTGTCGGCGTGCCTATCAGCAATTTTCTTGCGGAACAGTTTTCGCTTGCGGCTTCAGTGTCATTTTTTGCGGTAGTTACGGCGGCGGCATTTTTCGCAACATTGTTCTTTGTTCCTTCTATGCCGGTGAAAGAACGGTTAAGTTACGGCAATCAACTTTCCATATTGAAAAAACCAATGCTTTGGGCTTCTATCGTCGCTGTAATTTTCTTGAACGGCTCCATTTTCGGCGTGTTTAATTATTTGGCGGATTATCTTTCGACTGTTTCGGGGCTTATGCCGACGCTTGTCAGCGTTATGCTGTTTGTGTACGGAGTGTGCAATATTTTTGGCAGTATCTTAGCGGGAAATTTATTAACGGCGCGTCCGTTTCAAACCGTAAAAATTTTCCCATTCGCAGTAGCAGCCTTATACTTGCTTTTGTTTTACGGTGGCAACGCTTGGCCTTTAATGGCTGTTCTCACTGTTATTTGGGGACTTTTGGGAGGAATAAACGCAAACATCAATCAATTTTGGATTTCCCGCGCGGCGCCGGAAGCTCCCGATTTTGCAAACGGACTATTTTTAACGGCGGCGAATTTAGGTTGCGTATTCGGTACGGCTTTTGGCGGACTTTTGATTGATGAATTTGGTATGAGTTTTGTAATTTTTTGCGGCGTAATATTTAGCGCGGTGGCGGCGATTATTTTATTCGGTCAATGTCGTCATACTTCGGTAAATATGACAAAACAAAATTTTGCGGCACAATAAGGAGCGTGTTTTGTATGAAATTTTTTGGCAAAAAGAAAGTTATGCTAGTCTTAACGGCTATTTTAACTAGCAGCGTTATTTGCAGCGACGTCAATGCGGCCAATACAGCATTGACGAGCGCAGAAAGGAGCGGCGAGAGAATGATTCAGAACGAAAAACTTTCTCTTACAGAAGAGTGGGATAAGGTATTTCCCAAAAGCAATAAAGTAAATCACAGCAAGGTGACGTTTGTCAATCGCTACGGTATCACGTTGGCGGCGGATTTATATGAGCCTAAAAACGTTAAAGGCAAACTTCCCGCGATTGCGATAAGCGGTCCGTTTGGCGCAGTAAAAGAGCAATCATCCGGACTTTATGCAGAGGAAATGGCAGAACGAGGATTTATCACTGTCGCCTTTGATCCGTCTTTTACGGGTGAAAGCGGCGGTCATCCTCGTTATGTTGCTTCGCCCGACATTAACACGGAGGATTTTTCTGCGGCTGTGGATTTTCTTTCGGTTCAGGATAACGTGGACAAGGAGCGTATCGGTATTATTGGAATATGCGGCTTTGGAGGTTTTGCCTTAAATGCGGCGGCGATTGACACCAGAATAAAAGCCACAGTAGCGTCAACAATGTACGATATGAGCCGCGTAACTGCCAACGGTTATTTTGATTATACAAAAGATGAGAAGACAATAAAAAAAGAGCGCATGGAGATGCGTAAAACTCTAAACGCTCAGCGTACAGAAGATTATAAAAAAGGCGCATACAAAAGCGCGGGCGGCGTAATTGATCCACTTCCTTCAAATGCTCCGCAGTTTGTAAAGGATTATTACGATTACTACAAGACAAAACGCGGTTTTCATCCGCGTTCTTTAAACTCTAATAACGGCTGGAACGTTACGTCTTCGCTTTCCTTTATGAACATGCCTCTTCTTTCATATAGCGATGAAATTCAAAGCGCGGTGCTTCTCATTCATGGCGAAAAAGCTCATTCTCGTTACTTTAGCGAAGACGCATTTAAAAAATTAAAAGGGAAAAATAAAGAGCTTATGATTATTCCGGCCGCATCACATACCGACTTATACGATCAAAAAAACATTATTCCATTTGATACGTTGGAAAAGTTTTTCAACGCTAATCTGAAATGATGTCTATAGTCAGCAACAATAACAATTGTGCTTGCTTTGACTTTCCTACCCGAAAACCGGGAAAGTTAAAACAAGCACAATTGTTTTTTTCGCAAATCAATAAACATTTTTCACCACAACCGAATACAAAGGACAGAAAGAATTCAATGAGGTGTTAGCCGCGATAAATCTCCACTCTCGAAAGGTGAAAGGTCTTGTGAACAGTAACATAAATTTTTATCCAAAAAAGGATTTTAAATTTTTTCGTTGAATAACTGTAGTGTGGGCATTATAAAAAATACGTTATAAAAAATATCCAAATGTAAAGATTTTTTATAAAAAGCTTAATTTAAGTTGATATTATGTTGATTTTTTCGAAAAAAAAATATGGGGGGAAGAGAATGTCAAAAGTTATAGGAATTGATTTAGGTACCACAAATTCCTGCGTAGCCGTTGTGGAAGGCGGAGAGGCGACGGTTATAACCAATCCGGAAGGCGGTCGCACAACTCCTTCCGTGGTGGGGTTTAAGAAAAACGGCGAACGGCTTATCGGTCAGCTTGCAAGAAGACAAGCCGTTTCAAATCCCGACCGTACGGTGGAATTTATAAAGCGTCACATGGGGGAAGCCGGTTATAAGGTAAATATCGGCGATAAATCTTATACGCCTCCCGAGATTTCCGCCATGATTTTACAAAAGTTAAAAGCGGATGCAGAAAGCTTTTTGGGGGAAACCGTAACTCAAGCCGTAATCACGGTACCGGCGTATTTTAACGATGGACAGCGGCAAGCTACAAAAGACGCGGGAAAAATTGCGGGACTTGAAGTGCTTCGCATTATAAACGAGCCTACTGCTGCGGCGCTTGCTTACGGATTAAACAAAGACAGCGACGAAAAAATATTGGTCTTTGACTTAGGTGGCGGCACTTTTGACGTAACAATTTTGGAACTTAGCGACAATGTTTTTGAGGTGCTTTCCACAAGCGGCGATACAAAACTTGGCGGTTACGATTTCGATAAAGCTATTTTTGATTGGTTGGTTGAAGATTTCAAAAAGGAAAACGACATAGATTTATCAAAAGATCCAATGGCGGCGCAACGTCTTATGGAAGCGGCGGAAAAGGCGAAGATAGAGCTTTCCAATATGCAAGAAACAAGCATAAACCTGCCTTTTATAGCTGTTGATTCCGACGGTCCTAAAAATTTAGACGTGTCTTTGACAAGGGCAAAATTTGACGCTCTCACCGAAAATTTGGTTGCTCGAACAATGGGACCTGTCGAGCAGGCGATGAAAGACGCGAACGTAACTGCGAAAGACATCGATAAGGTTATATTGGTCGGAGGTTCGTCAAGGATTCCCGCCGTTCAGGCTTCTATTAAGAAGTTTGTGGATAAGGAGCCGTCGAAGAGCATTAATCCCGACGAATGCGTAGCGACCGGGGCGGCGCTTCAAGGCGGCGTGCTTGCGGGCGAAGTTAAGACCGATTTGACCCTTTTAGACGTTACAAGTTTGTCTTTAGGTATAGAAACTGCCGGCGGCGTGTTCACCGTGCTTATTCCAAGAAATACGACCATTCCTTGCACGGAGAGTCAAGAATTTTCCACGGCGGTTGACAATCAATCTTCCGTTGAAGTTCATGTTTTGCAGGGCGAACGCAAAATGGCGGCGGACAATATGAGCATGGGAAAATTCACTCTCACCGATATTCCTCCCGCGCCTAGAAGAGTGCCTCGCATTAAGGTTACGTTTGATATAGATGCGGACGGTATCGTTAAAGTTTCCGCAAAAGATATGGGGACGGGACGCGAACAGAAAATCGTTATCAAATCCGACAGCGGGATGAGCAAGGACGATATAAACCGAATGGTGGCAGAAGCTGCGGCTCATGCGGAGGAAGATAAGAAGCGTCAAGAAACCGTAGAGGTGAAAAACAAGGCGGACGCTTTGTTATATCAGGCGGAAAAGAGTCTTAAAGATTTGGGCGAAAAAGCGGGCGCAGAGCTTTCGGGCAAGGTTAAGGCGGCGATAGATAAATTAAGAACCGCAATAGAAGACGGCGATGGCGACAAGATTACAAAGGCAGTGGAAGAGCTTAAAAACCCGCTTTATGAAATGACAACGGTGGCTTATAAGCAAGATGATGCGCCAAAAGCGGAACAATCTGCCGAAAATACTGAAAATGCCGAAGCGCAAGTTGAAGAATGATGGGTAAAAAAATAGCGAAAGCAATCGCAAAAATCTCTTTGTTATTCTTTATTTCTGCGGTAGTTGCTTTATCTTTTTCAAGCGAGGGTTTATGCAGGGAATATGTTTTTTTGCTGGACAAGAGTTATTCGATGAATGATTCCGATCCGCAGAAAAAAGCGATTGTCGCGATAAAATCCATGCTTGGTTTCTTAAAGGAAGAAGATAAAGCGGCGGTATATGCTTTTGGCACGGATGTAGAGGAGTTGTATCCCTTATCCTTCGTAAAGAGTCAGCCAAATTTTTCCGAAATAAACTACGCGGGCTATACGAACACCGGCGAAGCGGCTAAAAGGGCTCTTGCAGTCCTTAAAAACGAAAGCGACCCGAAGAGAAACGTAGTTATCATAACCGACGGGGAAATAATGTTGCCCTCAAAGGAAGGCACTCTTATTTCGGCGCAGGAATTTGCGGCGGCCATGGAAGGGTTTTCAAGGGAAAAAATTCCCGTATATATCTTCACTCTCCCTATGGAAAAAGAGGAAGATTATTACTCCATATACAGCGGTTATGCAAAGTCTATTCCCGTGACGGAAGAAACATTGCTTGCAAAAGCCGAAGAATTTATGCAGAGCGAGGTAAAAGAACCCGAACCGAAGCCGGTTTCCTATACTGAAAAAATTAAAGACGAATGGGAAACAGAGAAAAAATTATTGCCTTATGTGTTGGGCGCGATAGTTTTGTTAGTCTTGGCGATATTGTCATGGCGAAAATTGAGAGATTTTACCAACGCTCTTTACAGCGGAAAGCTAATCGTTCGGGTGGACGAGGACGAGTCTAAACCATATGTGTACGATTTGCTTCGTCATGGCGGTGAAAGATTGACTCTTCATAAAATTTTACGGGATTTGGGTATTTTTGCGAACTTTGAAGGATCGGAAAAACTGGTTTTTAGCCCTTCAAAAAGCGGGGTCTATCTTTTAAACGACTCTAACGCGACGGTGACGCGAAAAGGCGAAATTTTATTGAAAGGTGAAACATTTGAGGTTTTGTCTAACGAACGCATTCATATAGCTTTCGAAGAACGCGAAGTAGATTTAATATATAAAACTTTAAAACCAAATTAAAAATCAAAAGTTGTTAAAGTTTTTTCTTTTCTCTTTTTCTTTGTTACTTTATTTTCTCTTTTCTTTTTTACAAAAAAGAAAAGAGAAAAAGAAAGTAAGAGCTGACGGGTAAGACACAGCTAAGATAAGGAGTGATTTGTTTGGCTAAGATAATTGAGCAGACGAACGGAACTATGCTTTTTGAGGAGATCAACCCGGAAAAGCTTGATTTGCTCACGATGATAGGCGACGTTAAATCTGACGACAGTTTGTCCGATGAGAAGATTAAAGAGATTTTGGAAACGCTTTGCGTGTCAAGCTTTGACGAATTTATCCAGAAATTTGATCCCGTGGTTTATTCTTTTTATAACGCCAACAACCAAAAAGTTATGTATACGTTGAAGAAACCCGAAGGCATACCCGACGGTCTTCTGACGGAGATACATCTAAATCTCTATAACGACTTTTTGCGGATGCTCTTAACTCTGGTGGATACAAAGCGTTCTCAAGGACTTTTGAACGTTGACTTTAAGTTTGAGAACTTGACGGATTTGATTTCGCCAAGGAAGGTTATGGAAGATATTAAGCAGAACCGTAAAGAACTCCGTTATGTTTATTCGCAATATGTCCAGCTTGACGACGATGATCCCAAAAAGCTTGATATTGGCGATAAATTAAACGTAATGATGGAGGAAGCCAGCGTAAACTATAACAATATTATGGCTATGCTTCCTTTGGCTATAGAAGATATCAAAACGCGTTTGCTCCTGACTTCCGGCGGCGATGGCAAGGGAGATACGCCTCTTGCGTTGGGCGTTTTGACAATGGGCGAAGAAGGCGAGCTTAAAGTTATCGAAGCTCCCAAGAAAGAGGAAAGCACTGCTCTTGTCACGCTTGACGATCAGGTGAACGAAGGATTAATAGAGGTTATAGGCGAAGACTATGAGGCGTTAAACGAAGAAAACCATAACGATTATGTTAAATCCTTAGTGGTGCGTACATTCTGTCCCCTTCCTTCAACTATGGTATCGGAAGTCGATGTTTCCAAGGAAATTGACAACTACAATTCTTATTTGCAATTTTATAAAGACGCAAAAGACGACTTCATTAAGACGGTTAAACCGTTGATTGAAAAGATTTTGGGCGTGCGTTTGTTCTTTGAGCAGTATCCTTCCAAACTTCGCGGCATGAAACCTACGCTTCTTATCACCAACATTTCCAACGAAATGATGGCTAAAAGTCCGAACATTCCTCGTCTGGTTGCGTATTTAAACACTGTAAACAATAAAAACGACTTTTCACATACCATATGGTACGGTATTTTCCCGTCGGTTGCGCTCTCGGCGACCAGCGGAGCTAAACTTACGAGAGAACGTTTTAAAGGCAACAAGGCTCCTACCAATACAAATACTAATACCATAGAGTCTTTGTCAATGTTAATGAGCGTGCTTGAAAAATTCCGTGTGCAGTGTTTCTTTAGCTTTGAATCAAGCGATAAGAACACATTTAACACGGTGTCTACCCTTGGCATAGACAAGTATGTGGATCGTTGCCAATCGCTAATGAATAAGTCGTACAGCGAATTTGCTATACCTTGTTTCCCCAACTTTACGGTTATTCCCAAGGATAAATCCGGCGTTACGCTTGATTCTAAGATGACGCTTAACGACAATAATCTTGCGGAGATGTCCAAGGCAAAAGAAGATATTATGAAGCTTTGGATTGACGGCGTTTATGTGGGAGCAGCGTATGTTGCGGCAGGTCTTGTTGCGGCTTATCAATGTCCCGAGTATCTTAAATCCATATTTAAGAGAAATGTTGATACGGAGCTTCCCGGAGTGCGTTTCGATCTTGAATCCGACGACAACGCTCTGCAGGTCTATACTACTCTTGCCAAGGAAATCACGGGCTTTACGGGTTCCGTTAAGGAGACTATTAACAAAAAAGCCTTCGGTTTCGTATTCTCTTCTGAAAACGCCAGCTTTAACGGGCTTCCCATTACGAATGTCATGGTCTATAAATCTCGTAACCTTCTGTATGATGAAAGTTTGGGAGTTTTCGAACCTATTTACAAGACGCAGGTTACCACGTATATTCAGCGTATTTTGAGAAATCTCACCGGCGATTATAAAGAGGATCGCTTGATTAGATTCTTCAGCACGAATCCCGCCAGCCAGAAGAGCAAGTGGATGGATAAGGTAGGTTGCGTGAACGCCATTATCGGCGTAGGCGATGATCTTGGGTATGCAATAGACGCAGAAAACGGTATCTGCGATCTCTCCATTATCTTTAACGGTAACTCCAAGAATATGGAAATCGAGATTAATCGTACAACTTCATCGACTCATGTGTAAGCGAACACATTATAAGGCATCTTTACAAACTTATTTTTGATAGCTCTCCGCCCCTTCTAGGCGGAGAGCTATCAGAGAAATCAAGCAGATTTTAGAGGTTGCATATAGAAATAAGAAAGTATGGTAAATTTATAGAGAGGAGATGTTTTTATGGGATTTCGTTTGAATGTAGACGGAGAAAAGAAAATTGAATTTGGTGAAACCGTATTGACAGGCGTTCAATTTTTGTCCAATACTCCCTCAGGATCTAAGGGAGTAGGAAGGGGTCGCGACGGTCTTAACTTAAAAGAAATTGATTATAATACGCCCGGATCCGGCAACGCTCGCGCCACGGATATTGGTCTCGGCGTTAAAATTTGGGGCAGAATCAACTTTTCCTTAAAGGCGGAATTAGAGGACGCTACCGTTACTTTGGCAAACTGGGCGCTTCAAGATTCAAGCGTGGAGGCGGCGTATAGAAAAGCTACTATACAGGTAGTTGCGTCGGGGCAGGTTGTGCGCGAATACACAATGCCTAACGCATTTATCGTGGAATATTCGGAAGATCTTGACGATGAAACGGGTGTTGGACATTTCTACGTACACTTGAGGCAGAAGAAAGATCTTAACGCTAAAGTAGAACTTAAAGGCGGCTTTGAGGTAGGTAAATAACTGAAAGGAGGTTTTAAATATGTCTTTTAAAGTTGAGATAAAAGATCCTGCAATCACTATAGAGGAAGAATGCACTCAAAGAGTTGAATTTCGCACGGATATTCCCTTAGACAGCAGTGCAAGAACAAAAGACGTGGGCGTTACCATGATTATAACCGGCAAGATTTTGTCCGATTCGGCGGAAGTCGGCAAACCTGCTGACAGCACCAGCAAACTTCTTGAATGGTCTAAAGTTCCGGCGGAACAAAAGGAAGCCTATAAAAGTGTGGTTGTCACCGTAAAATCCGGCGGTATCAGTACGAGAAAATATGAATTGCCCAACGCTTTTATCGTTGATTATTTTGAGGACTTCAATAATCAAGAAGGCGGAGGCTCGTTTACATTGGTGCTGAAACAGAGAAAGAATAAGTTAAAAGACGTTAAAGTAACGGGCGGTTTTGCCGAATAAAGTTAAAGTATAGGGAAAGGCTTTATGGTCTTTCCCTATAGGGGTTTTTACGGAGGCAGGGCAAGTGAATCATTACGAAGTATTGGAAGTAGCAAAGACTGCTACGCAAAAAGAAATAAAAAAAGCCTATTATCGCCTTGCCAAACTTTATCATCCGGATCACAATAAAAACAATCCCGAGGCGGAGA
>JAFXOC010000440.1 GCA_017529085.1 Selenomonadaceae bacterium
AGTCGTAATTTTTAGCATTATTATTTACTTTATCCCATGGGAATGTAAAATTATCCTCGGGACGCATAAACAAAAAATCAATTTTTGCGCCGGACGCTATAGCAGCTCGTTCGTAATCGCTAAACGCAGGAGCGATTATTAAAATTTTCTTAAACTTCATATATGAAAAAAATAGATATATGAGTTCAGAAGCGCCGTTACCCAATACAATGTTGTCTTTTTCAAGATTATAACTTTTAGAAATAGCGTCTATCAGCTCCGTTGCCTTTGGGTCAGGGTAATTTACGAGATTGTTTATATTTTCGATAATTGTTTTTTTTGCATTTGCAGACAGACCCAACGGATTGATATTTGCGCTAAAATCCAGCCAATCTTTTTTTTCCGTATAAATATCGCCTCCATGGGCAAATCTCTCCATAATCTTACTCCTTAAAAAACTCGCGCCCTTTTATTATTTCGTAAAAGAGTGCGAGTTTCATTATTTTTACTTTACCGTCAGATCTTCATTCTTGAGAGTACCCGCTTTTGCACGTTCGGCAAATTCGGCGGTAGCTGTAAAGAGCGCGTCGCTTGAGCTATTGAGGGCAGTTTCGCAGGAATCTTGCAATACTCCTATTATAAAACCTACGCCCACCACCTGCATTGCAATATCGTTGCTTATGCCAAACGATGCGCAAGCGACGGGGATAAGAAGAAGCGAGCCGCCCGCAACGCCAGACGCGCCGCAAGCGCCGACAGTCGCTACCAAGCAAAGCAAAAGCGCAGAGAAAACATCGACGTTCACTCCCATCGTATGAACCGTCGCGAGGGACAACACCGCAATCGTAATGGCGGCGCCCGACATATTTATGGTTGCTCCCAACGGAATTGATACAGAATAAGTATCCTCATTTAATCCGAGTCGTTTGCAAAGTGAAAGATTCACGGGAATATTTGCCGCAGAACTTCTCGTGAAGAAGGCGTATATACCGCTTTCCTTAATCGTAGTCCACACAAGTGGATAGGGATTTCTTCTTATTTTGTAAAAAACAATAAGAGGATTCATCACAAAGGCAACCAAGAAGAAGGAAGCAAGCAATACGGCTAGCAAGTGCGCGTAGCCTAAAAGCGCGCCAAGTCCGCTTTCGCATATGGAAGCCGCCACGAGTCCCATAATACCGAAAGGCGCGAAAAGAATGATCCAACGAACTATTTTGGTTATCGCAACAGAAAAATCGCTAAGCACCGCTTTGGTACTGTCTTTCGCCATACGAAGCGCAAGACCTATAAGCACAGCCCAAGCTAAAATGCCGATATAATTTGCCTCCATAATAGCGTGTACAGGGTTGTCAACAATTTTTAAGATGAGGTTGTAAATAACGTCAATTATGCTTCCCGGAGGATTTAACGTGGCGTTTGCCGTTTGCAAATTAAGCGTAGTGGGAAAACTTAAAGATAGCACAACGCCTACAAGGGAAGCTAAAAACGTACTTATAACGTAAAGATGGACTATAGGTTGCATAGAAGTATTGCTTGTTGAGTTCTGACTCATTGCGTTTATTACGAGAATAAAAACCAAGACGGGAGCGACGGCTTTTAACGCGCTCACGAAAATAGTCCCGAAAACAGCGACGAGAGGTACAACGACAGGAATAAAAACCGCTATCAAAATACCTATAATCAGTCCGGCCGCTATAAGTTCAATAAGTGGCGCAGTTCTGTACGCCTCAAATGACTTCTTTAACAAAATATCATCTCCAAAATACAAACTATAGTGAACGCATAAAAATATTTTTACTCGAGTTTGCTTCCCCGCCCCTCGGGCGGGAAAGCAAATTACAAAATTTATCGGCGTTTACTATAAAAAATTTACTTTTCTAAAATCTCCACAGCTTTTTTTAGCTGTATATCATCCTTATCTCCGGGAGAAAATTTTGCTTCAACATCAGGTTCAATTCCAACTCCGTCAATGGATACGCCGCTAGGAGTAAAATATTTCGCTACGGTAAGCT
This sequence comes from Selenomonadaceae bacterium, assembly GCA_017529085.1. GTDB lineage: Bacteria > Bacillota > Negativicutes > Selenomonadales > Selenomonadaceae > RGIG9201. The sequence goes on from JAFXOC010000440.1 coordinate 1,992, forward strand.
TTACCGCATCGTTATGGAACATTGGTATTACAACTTGTATGGAACCTTTGCCAAACGTTTTTTCTCCTATAAGAGTTCCCGACTTGGTATCTTTTATCGCGCCGGCAAGTATCTCGGACGCGCTGGCACTGTTGCCGTCCACAAGTACCGCCAAAGGATATTTAACCTCTTCCAGATTGGAATTATATTCTTCAATTTCGCCGTTTTTATCTTCAACCGTTACTACAGTACCTTTAGGCACAAAGTAGTTTGCAACGTCAACGCAGGTGTTTACAAGCCCGCCAGGATTTTGACGAAGGTCTAAAACTATTTTTTTCATGCCTTCGTTTTCCATTTTTGCGTAAGTTTCTTTGAACTCGTTGCCCGTTTGTTCGGTAAAATTTGATATGCGTATATATGCAATGGAATTTTCAAGCATTTTTCCGTGCACGGATTTAGACTTAATAATTCCCCTGGTGAGTGTTACATCCCTTTCATCTCCACTGGGTGAACGCAGAGTCAATTTAACGTCTGTCCCGATTTCACCTCTTATTTTCAGCACCACTGTACCGGGATCCATCTCTTTAACAGAAACGTCGTCCACGGCGATAATCTCGTCATTGGGCATAATACCGGCTTTTTGCGCGGGAGTGTTCTCTATAACCGAAAGCACTCTGATTTTCTTATCTCGAAAGTCCATATATACGCCAATCCCGCCAAACGTCCCTCCTGTTTGATTTAAAAGCTCATGATACATTTCAGGTTCCAGATATACAGAATGAGGATCCTTTAACGACCGCACCATGCCCGAAATTGCCCCGTCAAAAAGAGAGGTCTGATCTGTTTTATCAACGTATCTATTGCGTATTACTTTATACGCTCCAATAAATCTCGCCGCATCATCCGGGCGAACATCCGCAACTTTTATGGCGACAATGCCTAACCCTAACAGCGTTGATAAAAATGTCACTAACGCTGTCAGAGCTATTATTAAAAATATCTTCTTTTTACTCATGATAACCTCTTTATTTTACGGTTAAATATCATAAATAACCGTATGGACTTACAACGGAGCCGTTTACTCGTACCTCAAAATGACAATGCGGACCCGTTGAATTACCTGTCGAGCCGCAATAGGCTATCGTTTCGCCTTGGCTTACGGTTTGACCTACCGATACGGCAAAACCTTGATTGTGTCCGTATAAGGTAGACACGCCGCCGCCGTGATCGATTATGACCGTATAGCCGTAGCCTGAAATCCAACAAGCATCCGTAACTACGCCCGAAGCCGCCGCGTGAATATGTTCGCCGTAGTCGCCGCCTATATCTATACCGCTGTGGAATTTTTGCGTGCCGGTTATTGGGTGCACTCGCCAGCCAAATTCTGATGTAATTGGTCCTGATAGCGGCCAAATCATGCCGCCGCCTCCGCCGCCGGTGTAATTTGCGTACGAGCCTGAAACACGAGATTTTCTTGCGGCTATCATTTCTTCTATTTTCTTAGAAGCCGCAACCAATTCGTCGTATTGCCTGTCAACCACGGCTTTATCGTTTTTCATTCGCTCCAAAAGCGCCGCTCGTTTTGCTTGCTTTTCAAGCATGATGTCTTGGGCTTTTTCCGCTTCTTTTACCTTTGGTGCGTGCATTGCGCGGTCTTGCTCCAATGTGATTTTAACCTTGTTTATCTCGTTTTTGGCTTTTAAGACTTCGTTTAATAAATCGTAATCCTGTTTAACGACCCGTTTCAGTAAATCCATTCTGGTCATTAAGTCGTTAAAATCTTTAGCGCCGAACAAAACGTCGATATAGCTGATTCTACCGTGGATATATATGTCCCGCACTCGTTTTCCCAAGATTTTTTGCTTTTTTTCACGCTCAACTTCAAGTTCTTTTAATTTTTCGGTATTTTCTTCAATCCTGTTTTCAATTTCGTCAAGCTCTCCTTTTAGAACTCTGTATTTTGCGACGGCGTCATCGGTTTCTATGTCGATTAAACGCTTTTCTTCGGAGATTGAGTCGATTTCTGCCTGAATTCGTCCGCTTTCTTCTAATTTTTGCTCCGCCTGGGTGTCATACGAGGCTTTTTCGTCTTCAAGATCATCGGCAGATGCGTGAGCGCAGAGGATTAAAGATAAGGTAAACGCAAGGAAAAGTTTTTTCATTGCAATCCACCTCACACTTGCAAAAAACGCTTTAGCGATATTGCGCTTCCCAAAGTGCCTATTGCCATACCGCTTAATATAATGGCAATCGCCACATAGTTCATAAAGGGGTATTGAGGCATAAGCGGGAAAAATGCAAGTGTACTGTAAATTTTAGCCGCCATAGCCGCATAAAAGCTTCTAAGCGCAACAGCCGCCAAAATTCCGCCGATAAGCCCTAACACCATTCCTTCCAATAAAAACGGCCAGCGAATAAACCAATCTGTCGCGCCCACGTACTTCATTATGGCGATTTCTTTGCGACGGGCAAAGACTGTAAGGCGTATGGTGTTAGCTATTATGAAAATAGTTGCGCCGGCAAGAAGAGCCATGAGTACAAGCCCGAAAATCCGCACTAATCTCGTAATATCAAAGAGGTGTTCTATAACGTCTTGACCGTATTTTGCTTCTTCTACGCTTTCCATTTTGACTATAGCGTTAGCCGCCGTTTCTACCATATCGGGGCGTTTAACAACTACTTCCAATGAGTCCGGCAGAGGATTTTCACCTTCAAGAGAGTCCAAAAGGTATTTCTGATCGCCAAGTCGCTCTTTTAGTCGATTAATCGCTTCATCGCGACTCACAAAATGCACGCTTTCAATACCTTGCATATCTCGTATCAATGCGGCTGTTTCTCTCTCGTTTGCCGCAGTTGCATCGTCTTTAAAATAAACGCTTATCTGCACTTGTGATTCTAAGGTACCGGCTAAACGGTTAAAATTTAGCACTAATACCAAAAAAACGCCAAGCACGAAGAGAGAAACGGCGACAGTACCTATTGAGGCTATAGACATTAGATTTTTTCTACGAAGCGAA
>JAFXOC010000441.1 GCA_017529085.1 Selenomonadaceae bacterium
ATTATACAATGAAAGATAATTTTCCGCCGTTATCTTTGAAAGCCCGTAAAATGACATGGGATTTAAAGGATGGCTTTCAAGTATCGGAAGTTCGTTTGGATCAACGTCGCCGTAAGCCGCGGCGCTTGAGGAAAATATCACCCGTTTGACCGAAGTTTTCCTCACCGCTTCAAGCACGGAGATCATTCCCAAAATATTCTCATCCGCATCGTTTGCGGGATCTTTTATGGACGCGTCAACCATTGTCTGCCCCGCAAGATGCACAACGCCGTCTATTTCCTCTTTTTGCAAAACTTCCGCCAGCGCATCGTCCCTAACGTCCATTTCATAAAAAGGCGTATCTTCGGGAACGTTTTCGCGTCGTCCCGTGGAAAGATTATCCAGCACAACGGGGGTTACGCCGAAATTTATAAGTTCTCGTACCAAATGAGAACCTATAAAACCGGCTCCTCCTGTTACCAACACGTTCAAAAAAATTCATTCCTTTCCTCTTTTAGTTCTTTACTTTCTTTTTTCTCTTTCTTTTTTGTAAAAAAGAAAGAGAAAAAAGAAAGTAACAAAGAAAAAAGAGAAAGAAAAAACTTTATTAAATGGTTTTACCTTTACACAAAAGTATTAATATTTCTTCTATAAGTTCGTTGCCGCCTTGACCCGTTTTTAGCAAGTAATCGGCGTCGGAAAGCAAAATCAGCGCGTCTTCTAAATCTCTTTCATCGAAACGGCTTGCCGCCGTTCCTAATTTTTCCGCTATTACGGGGTTAAGTTCCAAAGGTTTTGCAAGAGTTTTTCCACGTATTCCCTGTTTCATCAAGAGTTTTGCTTGGAAAAGCTGTCTTGTGTGTCTTGAAATAAGCGCTATTATAAGGGGTAAAAATGCGCCGCCTGCAACTTCTCTATGGAAGAGCGTTAGCGCCTTGTTTAAATCTTTTTCGCTTATGGCGTCAACTATGGCGAAGGACGAAACTTCGGGAACGGAGGAAAAAACTTCTTCCATGGTTTTTTTGTCAATGCGTTTTTCGTCAGTATATAGAGCAAGTTTGTCAAATTCTTGATCTAAAAAGGCGAGGGATATTTTCTGCATTGCGCTTATCATGTTCATAAAGAAAAGATACGCGTCTTTGTCTAAAGTTTTACCTATGGAACGCAGTTTATCCGTGAGCCATTCGCCGATTGTCCAAGGACGGGGCGACTCGCTTTCAAGTATGAGTCCGATTTTTTCTATGGATTTATAGATTTTTCTCCGCTTGTCGGGTTTTTCGTTTAGAATGAACATAATGTAGCTAGAGTCAGGCATTGAGGAAAGGAGCGCCATAAACCGCTCCATCTCTTTATCCTTCGTTTTGCCTGCGTCCTCTTTAAAAAAAGCTGGGCTTTTTACGATGACAACGGTTTTGGGAGAAAATAAGGGAGGGGTTTCAAGGGTCATTATTATGTCGGAAATTTCGGCTCCTTTTTCAAAAATTTGAAAATCATTTTTTGCCTCCAGGATTTCTAAAATCTTATTCTTCGCTTTTTCTATATAATAATCCTCGTCCCCCGCCAAGAGAAACACTTGCTTCATAGGCGGTTTTTTTAAATTAAC
>JAFXOC010000442.1 GCA_017529085.1 Selenomonadaceae bacterium
AAAAGAGTAGTACAGTTTTGACAAAAAGAAGGTTTTACAAAAAGAAGGTTTGATAAAAAGAAGGTTTGACAAAAAGAAGGTTTGACAAAAAGAAGGTGTCGCTATGTCACTTACGGTGAAGAACAATATGCCGGCGTTGTGTATAAATAATCAGCTGGATAAGAACAGCAATACGCTAAGCAAAAATCTGAATAAGGTCGCGTCGGGACTGCGCATAACCGGCGCGGGCGACGACGCTTCGGGTTACGCCATATCCGAAAATATGCGAGTGCAGATTAGAGCTTTAGACCAAGACGTAAGAAACGCTCAAAACGGGCAAAGTCTCTTGCGTACGGCCGAAGGCGCTGTTCAGTCAATCGTTGATATTTTGCGCACATTAAAAGAACGCGCCATTAACGCCGCTAACGATACCAATACCGACGCGGACAGAGCCATTATTCAAAAGGAAGTAAACGCTTTTATCGAACAAATCGACGATAACGCCCATGTGACTTATAACGGCAAATACCTTTTAAATCACGCCACGCCTTTTACGGATTTAACCGAAACCACAGCCGTTTACGAATACGATTCTTTAAGCGAAGCGGCGAAAGCCACGGAAGACGACGACAGCCCCGAGGCTCATATAATAAGAGCGTTAAACAGCGAATGGTTCCAAAGTTGCTTGGATCTTATCGGCACATCTTACGGTATGAGTTTTGACGAGGCGGGGACTTACGTAAACGATATCGAAGTAAATTTTAGCAACGAAGGCGGCAATACGCTGGCGTATGTCACCAACTGGTCGTATACTTCGGGACCCAACGTAGGCGAAGCAACGAAATTGGCGCTTACAATTAACATGGATTTTTACGACCAAATAGACAAAACTGATTTAAGCGGTTATACCAACGCCAGCGCGGGTTATTTGGACAGAACTTTGGCGCATGAGCTCGTTCATGCGGTTATGGCGGCGAATATCAAAAATTTTAACTCTTTGCCTAAATATATAAAGGAAGGCACGGCGGAACTCGTCCACGGTATCGACGATTTTCGTTACAGCACTATTTTACAATACGCTATGAAAAATCAGGCTACAAACGTGCAAAACGCCTTGGCAAACCCTGAAAACTATGAATCAGGTTCTTCCGCTTACGCTATAGGATATACCTTGCTTCACTATATGGCGAAACAAGGTTCGGCACAAACGGGAAACAGTCAGCTTAACACTATAAAAACGTTTATGAGCACGCTTGACAATCACGCAACGGGCGGCATGGACGCTTATAATCAAGCTGTTTACGATTGCACCGGCGGCAAGTATGCAAATTCGGCGGCTTTGGTAAATGCTTACGTTACTGATCTTACGAATTATGGCGGTACTGATACGAACAGCGCCATAGATTTTTTAAAAAATTATTGCGGCGTTATAATGAATAACGATGATACGGGTTCCGTCACCGGTTCCGATATGGGCGGCAGCGGCAGCGATACCAAGACGGCGGAATCTGTTGTGCCCGAGACGGGGCCTATATCGAGTTGGACGCTTCCCACGACTCCTCAAACTACTTTTGTGGGAGGACTCACCGCTATTTGGCCGGAAGCGTATGTGAATGACGGTACGGATTCCTCCGACAGTTCGGGCGCAGATTCTGTCGGCGTAAAGATTACCTATGTGACGACAAAAGTGGCGGATATGCCCAATCCCATGCATTTACAAGTAGGAACAAAGGCGAATCAAACAATCGCGTTAAATTTTTCCGATATGCGAGCAAAAGCGTTGGGACTTGTGGACGACGACAATAATTATGTAAGTCTTGCCACAAGGGAAGCGGCGAACGCCGCTATTTCCGTATTTGAAGATGCGATAGAGTACGCCCTTGACGAACAGACAAACATAGGAGCCAAGCAAAATCGTCTTGAATTTACAGTCGCTAACCTTACAACGGCGGCTGAAAACACTCAAAGCGCCGAAAGTGTTATAAGGGACGCGGATATGGCGAAGGAGATGTCGGAATACACCAAAACGAACGTGTTGCTTCAAGCGTCTCAAAGTATGTTGGCGCAGGCAAATCAATCCGGTTCTAGCGTTTTAAGTTTGTTGCAGTAGTTGACGGATTTTGTAACTCCCCCCACCTTCCTATGGAAGGTGGTTTTTTACTTTACCAAATTTTTATGCGACTATAAATTTTTTTTGCAAAAATCAAAAAAGAAGGAAAATAATTTTTTTTAGAGAATTTAGAAGTATGAGAATTTGTTGATTTTTGTGTTTAGAAAATATAAGGAGGATTTCAAATGGATGACAAGAAGGAAAAAGTTATAGTTGCGAAAAAGGACACGACTTTGGGCGCGGTTCGCGTGGCTGACGAGGTTGTAAGCATTATCGCGGGGCTTGCCGCCACCGAAGTGAACGGTATTTCCGGCATGAGCGGCGGTATTGCGGGCGGCATTGCGGAAATTTTGGGCCGCAAGAATTTCGCAAAAGGCGTAAAGGTTGAGGTCGGCGAAAGAGAAGCCGCAATCGATCTCTATATCATCGTAAAATACGGCGTTCGTATCCCCGATGTGGCGCTTGCGGCGCAGGAGAACGTAAAACGCGCTATCGAGACCATGACGGGACTTTCCGTGGTTGAAGTAAACGTTCATGTTCAGGGCGTCGGTTTCCCCGAGGAAGAGCCTCCCGTTGAAGAAGTTCGCGTCCGTTAAAAGAGGCGCGGCATGGGGATTATAAATCGGTTTTTGCTCTTTGTATACGCAGGCGTTGTTCTGTTAGTTACGCTTTTTTTGGCGATTTTTCTTATGAAATCCGTTCCTATTGGCGTTTTGTCTAACGAGATAGAGTTTTTAATGGGTCAAGGCGTCACTCTCAACGCGCTTTTGTGCTTTGCCGCGTGTAGCGCGTACTTCCTTCTGTACGCTTTCTTTGTGGGCGAAAAAAAGAAAGTGGAAGAAGTTCAAGAGGATTGCGTGCGCATAAGAACCGAAAAGGGCGAAGTGCGAATTTCAAAGGACGCGGTTGCGTCTTTGACGGATAGGGAAGCTATGTCGGTGTCGGGCGTCAGAGAATCCTCTACCGTTGTGGAAGGCTCTTTAAAAGAGGGCGAAGCGGCGGTATCTCTTAATATGGAGCTGATCTTGACAGCGGGGGCAAGTGTGCCGGAGATTACGTCAACGGTAAAAGAAGCGGTGCAAAATCGAATTAAGGACAGCCTTGGCGTAGAGAATGCGCCCGTAGAAATATCCGTACGCGAACTTTCAAATGCGCCGTCCGAAAATCAAAGGCGCGTGCACTAAGGTGGTGACTCCATGAAGGAAGATATCGAATTGGAACTTAAAAATTTATGGAATAACCATCGAAAAGCGTCCTTTGGACTTTTGCTCGGCATACTTCTTGGCGCATTCGTGCTTACATTCGGCTTTTTTAACACGCTGTTTGTGGTGTTGTGCGCTGTTTTGGGGCTGTTGATAGGAAAGCAGCTTGACCGCGGCGAAGACGTTTTAGGCAAGATTGAGTATTTTTTAAGAACCAAATTCAACCTAATAAAAGAAGACTCCCGCTTCCATACGCGGGAGTAAAAGTTCTGTATCGCGCGGGTAAGGAGAGCGGAGCGGTATTTTTTGCTCACGACAATTCAATTCAATCCGCGCGACTGGGTTGTTCGCGCTCCTTAAAGCGGCAACGTAAATTGAAATAAACAACGAACATTGAGGTGAGGCTATGAGTCGAAGAGAAGCAAGAGAAGCGGCTATACAAACGCTTTTCGAGACAGATTTAAACTCTGAACTTGACCTCGAGACGGCTTTTTTGACGGTTGCGGAAGAACACGAAAAACTGTCAAAAAAATATAAGGAATATTCTCTTTCGCTTATTGAGGGCGCTAAGTCTCATTTGTCTGAAATCGACGAGTTGATTGCAAAATCCTCTTCGGGTTGGAAAATAGAGCGTATGGCGGCGATGGATCGCGCCATACTTCGTTTGGCGGTTTATGAACTAAAATTTTCCGAAGAGACGTTAAGCCCGGGAATTGTCATAAACGAAGCCGTGGAGCTTGCCAAAGTATTCGGAACGGATGAGTCCGCTCGCTTTATAAACGGTGTTTTAAGCGGGATAATATAAAGATTATTGAAGTTTTTTCTTTCTTTTTTCTTTGTTACTTTCTTTTTTCTTTCTTTTTTACAAAAAATAAAGGAAAAAGAAAGTAAGAACGTGGAGGGGGTTCGCCCCCTCTTTAGTGTTATATGGAGGCTTTTATGAACATCCATAGCGTAACCGATCTTACAAGATATGTGAAGAATATGATAGAAAGGGATGGTGTGCTTAGAAATATTGCCGTTAGGGGAGAGATTTCAAATTTTAAGCGATACGCCTCGGGACACTGTTATTTTACCTTGAAAGACTCTGCGTCCGCTTTAAAATGCGTGATGTTTAAAGCTGCCGCGGATAAACTCGCATTTATGCCGAAAGACGGAATGGCGCTTGTGGCTATCGGCAGGATTGCGGTTTACGAAAGAGACGGGGTTTATCAGCTCTATGTCGAACAACTGGAAGTTGAAGGCGTGGGCGCGCTTCATGCAAAACTTGAGGAATTGAAGAATAAACTTTACGCGGAGGGTCTTTTTGACGAGGCGCATAAAAAGAAACTGCCTAAATTCGTAAAAACCATAGGCGTTGTGACCTCTGAAACGGGTGCGGTTATACGAGATATTCTGCGCGTTTCCAAAAGACGCAACAAAAATACGCAAATTATTTTATACCCTTCATTGGTGCAAGGGGAAGGCGCGGCGGAAAA
>JAFXOC010000443.1 GCA_017529085.1 Selenomonadaceae bacterium
ATTCTTAAAAGCATATACATGACAATTAGACTTCCCATTGTCAATCATAGCATAAGAAAATACGCTTGACAATACGTATCTTGCTTTTATGTATACATTTTATTTATCGGATTTATTTAGCGTATTTGTCTGGCAATCACATACGAATATATGATATAATGAAATAAAAACAAAGGAGAATTTAGATGAATAACAAAATAGCCGTGCTTATTCCATGTTATAACGAGGCCCAAACGATAGGAAAGGTAGTTGAAGATTTTCGCGTTGCCTTGCCTAACGCCGATATTTACGTTTACGATAACAATTCAAAGGACGATACCTCAAAAATTGCCTTGGAAAAGGGCGCCATTGTTAGATTTGAGCCTAGACAGGGTAAGGGAAACGTAATTCGCTCCATGTTTAGGGACATCGATGCCGACGCTTATATAATAGTGGACGGCGACGATACGTACCCTGCCGAATATGCGGCTCAAATGGCTGATTTAGTCCTTCAAAAAAAAGCCGATATGGTGATAGGCGATAGGCTGTCTTCAACATATTTTGAAGAAAACAAACGACCTTTTCACAATTTCGGCAACTCATTGGTAAGATATTTTATAAACGCGCTCTTTTCAAACAATAAACCCATAAAAGACGTTATGACGGGCTACCGCGCTTTTAGTCCGCTTTTTGTAAAATCCTTTCCCATACTTTCTGAAGGGTTTGAAATTGAAACAGAGATGACTATCCACGCCCTTGACAAAAATATGTTAATCGAAAGTATGCCGATAGCCTACCGCGACCGCCCGCAAGGCAGCGAAAGCAAACTTTCGACGTACAGCGACGGCATAAAGGTACTCCTTACGATTTTCAATTTATACAGAAATTATCAACCAATGAAATTTTTTGGCAGCGCGGCACTTTTGCTTTTTTTTGTTTCACTTTTTATGATTATCCCCGTACTTATAACTTATTTTGAAACCGGACTGGTGCCAAGATTTCCAACGTTAATAGTAAGCATGATTCTCTTAGTAGTATCATGCCTGTCCTTTTTTGCGGGGCTTATATTAGACACCAACGCAAAAAATAGCCGAAAACACATAGAAATTTTGATGAATATATTGACCATGAAGGTAAAAAATTAAGCATACAAAAAAGAGAATCTCGTTTAGAATTTACGAGATTCTCTTTTTTTATACTTCACCAAGCTTATCAAAATTTTTAAGCAACTGCCTTACCCTATCAAGTATTTCATTAACTCCGCCTTCTTTGCGGCTTTCGACGTTCAAAACCAACAACGGGTCGTGAAGGGACATTCTGAGCAGGAAAAATCCGTGTTCAAATTTTACCCGTATTCCTTCGTAACATACGCCGTCTATGGGTAAATTCTCCTTTTTCGCGTCTTCAAACAACGTTTTTACCACATTGTCGCCGTAAGTTTTAAAATCTTCGGCGTTAATCTTAATCCTAATTTCCGCTTCTTCTTTCGGATATTGCAAATCTTTAATAAGCGCCGATAAATCCCTGCCGAAATGCTTTTCCTTTGCAGCCGCTATAATAAGCCTTAATGCAAGATACGCCCCGTCATCCAAAAAATAATTTTCAGACAACGCGCCATGACCGCTTGTTTCAATCGCAAGAGGCGAAACTTCGCCTCCCTCGTTTAACTCTTTGCACTTATTAATGACGTTCTTATATCCTCTTTTAAATCTCAAATGCTTTAAGCCGATTTTCTCGAGAAAATCCGACAATTCGTCGCTCGTGACCGAATCGGTTACGATAACGCTTTCGGGATAATCTTTGGCAACTATCGCAGACATCATGGC
>JAFXOC010000047.1 GCA_017529085.1 Selenomonadaceae bacterium
AGCTCCTTTGGCAGGGTGCAGGGACAGCGTCCTTGCCGGAGTTTGAGGTGGAGCCTCAACAAATAAAAGGGAGGATTTTTGATGATTGACATCACAGACCGCGTGAAAAACAAGTCGTTGCAGAGCAAAATCGTTACGGCGGAGGAAGCCGCTGCTTTCTTTAAGCCGAATATGAATATCGGGTGTAGCGGATTTACCGCTTCGGGTTATCCGAAGGCTGTGCCTATCGCTTTAGCGGAGCGCATGAAAAAAGAGCCGTTTACGGTGAATATATGGACTGGCGCGTCCACGGGTCCCGAGTGCGACGATGTTTTGGCGCAGGTTAAGGGTATTAAAGGTCGTTTGCCTTATCAGACTGATGCTACTTTAAGGAAGCAAATTAACGATGGCACCGTTGATTATCAGGATTTGCATTTATCAGAATCCGCTCAGCTCACTCGTTGCGGCTATGTCGGTAAAGTCGATGTGGCTCTCGTTGAAGTTTGCGGCATTACGGAAGAGGGCGACCTTATTCCTACCACTTCTCTTGGTAACACCGCTTCTTATGTGCAGTCTGCGGACGTTGTTATCGTTGAAGTGAATACCACTCAGCCTATGGATTTAGACGGTATGCACGATGTCTATGTGCCGCTCGATCCTCCCAACCGTCAGCCCATTCCCGTGGTAAAGGCCGATGATCGTGTCGGTACTACGCATATTCCTTGCTCGCCGGATAAGATTAAATACATCGTGCCTTGCGATATAAAGGATCATACTCGCGATCTTGCTCCTATTGATGCAAATTCTCACAAGATGGCTGAGTTTACTCTCCATTTCTTGAACGAGGAAGTTAAGGCGGGTCGTATGCCTAAGAATTTGCTCCCGTTGCAGTCCGGCGTAGGTAATGTGGCTAACGCCGTGCTTGCCGGTTTTGTGGATTCCGATCTTACTGACTTAACGGTTTATACAGAAGTTATCCAAGACGCTATGCTTGACCTGATTGACGCAGGCAAATTGAAGATTGCTTCGGGCACCGCTTTCTCGCCTTCGCCTGCCGGTATGGAACGTTTCTATAAAGACGTTGCGAAGTATAAGAAGTATTTGCTTCTCCGTCCGCAGGAAATTTCCAACAGCCCAGAAGTGGTCCATCGCTTAGGCGTTATCGCCATGAATACCGCTATCGAAGTCGATATTTACGGTCATGTAAATTCCACTCATATCACCGGTACAAAGATGATGAACGGTATCGGCGGTAGCTGCGATTTCGCTCGCAACGCATATCTCACTATTTTCTACACTCCTTCCGTTGCAAAAGACGGCAAGATTTCTTCCGTTGTTCCCATGTGCTCCCATATTGACCATACGGAACACGATGTCGATGTTATCATCACCGAGCAAGGTATCGCGGATCTTCGCGGCAAGGCTCCGAGAGCTCGCGCTCTTGAGATTATCAATAACTGCGCGCATCCCGATTACAAGCCTCTTTTGCTTGATTATTACAATCGCGCTTTGGAGAAAACAGGTCATGCGCATACGCCGCACATTTTGGAAGAGGCTCTCTCCTTCCATGAGAGATTCCTTGCAACGGGAACTATGAAGAAGTGATAATCTGATTTTCGGCAGGAATGATTTTTCGTTCCTGCCGGATTTTACGATAAACGAATAGAATTTGGGTCAGGTGTTTTACTTAATAAGGAATACCGGTGTGAGTCCGGAGCGGTCCCGCCACTGTAACGGGGAGTGTCTTTGCAAAAGTTATGTCACTGGAAATTTCCGGGAAGGCGCAAAGACGCGATGAACCGAAGCCAGGAGAATTGCCTGATTAACAATCGCCGCAAGGAACATTGTTTCTTTAAACCCACGAGCGATGGGGATGGGGATTAGAGATAGCGGCAGTATGCCGTTGTCTTTTCGTGTGCCTGCGAGCGATGATTAAAGGATTGGAACCTGCGTTAAATTATAGAGCAAGAATTTTTTAATGTTGTATAAGTATGTTTTGAAAATATTGCTTTTTGACGCAAAACGAGCAATCTGTCTGCACCGACTTGCAGGTGGATTGCTTTTGTTTTATTAAAATTTAAATAAGGAGGCTGTATTATGAGCAATGGAACCGGCAATCAGGGTGAACTTGACCTTCAAGCCATCCTGAAAAAAGCCGAACAACAGACGGATTTTCCAGACGTACCGCTTGACGAATTCACTCCTCCCACTTACGAAGAGTGGAAAGAGGCTTGTATTGCTCTTTTGAAGGGCGCGCCTTTCGAAAAGAAAATGTATACCAAAACCTACGAGGGCATTACCTTCGATCCCATGTATTTTAGAAAAGATACGGAGGATATTTTGCCCAAGGATTCCTTCCCCGGTATGGGTGACTTTATGAGGGGTTCTCAGGAAAACGGTTATGTGGGAAAACCTTGGGGTATTGCTCAGTCTTGTGACGAAACCTTGCCCAAAGATAACAACGAACTTCTCCGTCACGAGCAGGAGAAAGGTTCGACTATTTACAATATAAGATTAGACAGCGCGACTCTTGTAGGAAAAGATGTTCGCGAAGCGCAAACTCCTGGCGACGAGGGCGTGTCGGTTACGACTGTTGACGATGCTTGCGCTCTTTTGGACGGATTGAAACTTGACGAATTTCCGCTTTACATCTATGCGGGCGCGACCGCTGTTCCCATGATTTCATTGGTTGCCGCTGCTCTTAAAAAAGCGGGGAAAGATATAAAGAATGTTAAGGGCTTTATCGGCGCAAATCCTATCGGAGAGCTTGTCGAGCACGGTAAAAACGCCGTGGCTTTGGATAAGCTTTACGATGAAATGGCTGCGGCCGCAAAATGGGCGAAGGACAACGCTCCCGGGCTTAAAACCGTATTTGTGAAAAGCGACGTCTTTAGCGGAGGCGGCGCAAACGATGTGCAAGAAGCGGCGTACACTCTTTCCATCGCCGTGTCTTACCTCCGTGCGATGTTAGACAGGGGACTTGACATAGAAACAGCCGCCAAAAATATTGTGTTCGGTTTCTCTATGGGCGCAAACTTCTTCTTGCAAATTGCAAAACTTCGCGCGCTCCGTCCCGTTTGGGCGCAGATAGTCGGCGCATTCGGCGGCGGCAAAGAGGCGCAGCGTATGCACATTCACGCAAAACCTGCGCTCTTCTTTAAAACCGTTTACGATCCTTATGTCAATATGCTCCGTAACACTACCGAAATTTTCTCCGGCGTTGTGGGTGGTATTGATTCCTTTGAGAGCAGTCCTTTTGACGAACCTATCAGAAAAGGCGACGAGTTCTCCCGTCGTATCGCTCGTAATGTGCAGATTATTTTGCAGGAAGAATTCGGATTGTTGCAACCTATAGATCCCGCAGGCGGTTCTTGGGCGGTTGAAACACTTACCAAACAGATGAAAGAGAAAGTTTGGGAGGAGTTCCAAAACATCGAAGCTAAAGGCGGTATTCTCGCTTCGCTTCAGGCGGGTTATCCTCAGGATTCTATCGCAACCGTTTTGGATTCTAGGTTAAAAGCCGCCGAACTTCGCAAGGATCGTATAGTCGGCAACAATATGTACCCGAACATGACGGAAAAACTCTTGGACGCAAGAGAAGAAGACGTTGAAGAAATTAAGAAGACAAGAAAGGCCGATGTTGAGGCATACCTTGCTAAAATTGATAAATCCGCAAAAGATGAAAAACTTGCGGCGATTAAGAACGCGGGAGATAATGCGGTAAGCGCGGCTATATCCGCCGCTGAATCGGGCGCTACCATAGCGGAAATTGCTTCGGCAATTAACAACGACGGCAAACCTTCCGAGGAAGTCAAATCAATCGCGCCGCATCGTTGGAGCGAACGTTTTGAGGCTCTTCGCAAGACGACTGAGGATTATCGCGATAAGAACAACGATAATGTAAAGATTTTCCTCGCCAACATGGGACCCATTCCGCAGCATAAAGCCAGAGCGGACTTCACCACGGGATTTTTACAGGTCGGCGCATTCGAGGTTTTGGGCAACAACGGTTTCCAAACTGTTGATGAAGCCGCCGCAGCTGCCAAAGAATCCGGCGCGGACGCTGTTGTTATCTGCTCTACTGACGCGACTTATCCCGAAATTGTCCCGGCTCTTGCTCCGAAACTTCACGAAGCGCTCCCGAAAGCTACCGTATTCTTAGCCGGCGCGGCTCCGAAGGAATTTTTGGATACGTATAAAGACGCGGGCATTGACGATTACATTTCGGTTCGCGCTAATTGCTATCAAATCCTGCAGCTTTTGCAGAAGAAGAAAGGGATGATTGCATAATGGCTTACACAAATCCTGATTTCACCAAAATGAGCTTGCAGGACGCTCCGAAATCGGACGCAAGCGAGTGGAAGAAACTCTTTGAAGGCAAAGCCGGCGCAGAGTTTGACGCCCTCACCAAGCGCACCATGGAGCACGTTCCCGTAAAGCCTTTATATAATCACGACGAATACGACCACATGAACCATCTGGATTTTGCAAGCGGTATTCCGCCGTGCTTACGCGGACCGTATTCCACGATGTATGTGTTCCGTCCTTGGACAGTTCGTCAGTATGCGGGATTTTCCACAGCCGAAGAATCCAACGCATTTTATCGCCGCAACCTTGCCGCAGGTCAGAAAGGTCTTTCCATAGCTTTTGACCTTCCCACACATCGCGGTTATGATGCGGACAATCCCAGAGTTTTCGGCGACGTGGGTAAAGCGGGCGTGTCCGTTTGTTCCATGCTTGACATGAACATTCTGTTTTCGGGTATTCCCCTCGACCAGATGTCCGTTTCCATGACAATGAACGGCGCAGTGCTTCCTATTCTCGCTTTCTTTATCCAATCCGGCGTTGAGCAGGGCGTTGATAAAAAGATTATGGCGGGCACCATCCAGAACGATATTTTAAAGGAATTCATGGTGCGCAACACCTACATTTACCCGCCCGATATGTCCATGCGTATCATCGGCGATATCTTTGAATACACCACCAAATATATGCCGAAGTTCAACAGCATTTCGATTTCCGGCTATCATATGCAAGAAGCCGGTGCGCCCGCCGATATTGAGCTTGGTTATACGTTGGCTGACGGGCTTGAATACATTCGCACGGGTATCAAAGCGGGACTTCCCGTTGATGCGTTCGCAAAACGTCTTTCCTTCTTCTGGGCAATCGGCAAAAACTATTTCATGGAAGTTGCGAAAATGCGCGCGGCTCGCGTGCTTTGGGCAAAAATCGTCAAATCCTTCGGCGCAAAAGATCCCAAATCCATGGCGCTTCGCACTCACAGCCAGACTTCCGGCTGGTCTCTTACGGCGCAGGATCCTTTCAACAACATTTCCCGCACAGCTATGGAAGCTATGGGCGCAGCTCTCGGTCATACCCAATCGCTGCACACCAACGCTCTCGACGAAGCTATCGCGCTTCCCACCGACTTCTCCGCTCGTATCGCTCGTAATACGCAACTTTATATTCAGGACGAAACAAGCGTTTGCAAGATTATCGACCCGTGGGGCGGTTCTTACTACGTCGAAGCTCTTACAAACGAGATTATCCGTCGCGCTTGGGCGCATATTCAAGAAGTCGAAGCCTTGGGAGGCATGGCAAAAGCCATTTCCACGGGACTTCCCAAAATGCGTATCGAGGAAGCTGCGGCGCGTCGTCAGGCTCAAATTGACTCCGGCAACGAAACAATCGTCGGACTTAACAAGTATCGCTTAGATAAGGAAGATCCTCTCGAAATTCTCGCCATTGACAACACCGCAGTTCGCAATGCGCAGGTTGAACGCCTTGAAAAACTTCGCCGCGAACGCAACGAGGACGATGTTCGCGCCGCTCTCGAAGCCATCACCAAAGCTGCGGAGAGTCGCGACAACGGCAACCTTCTTGAATGCGCCGTCGAAGCCGCCAGAGTTCGCGCCTCACTCGGCGAAATTTCCGATGCTGTGGAAAAAGTTTCCGGACGTTATCAGGCTGTTATACACACCATTTCCGGCGTGTATTCTTCCGAGTTTACGGATAAAACTGAACTCGACAAAGCTAGAAGCATGGCGGACGAGTTTGAAAAACTCACCGGTCGTCGTCCTCGTATCTTTGTCGCAAAGATGGGTCAGGACGGTCACGATCGCGGACAGAAGGTTATCGCCTCCTCCTTTGCAGATATGGGTTGGGACGTTGATGTGGGTCCTCTCTTCCAGACTCCCGAGGAAACTGCGCAAGACGCTGTGGACAACGATGTTCACATGGTTGGTTTCAGCTCTCTTGCCGCAGGTCACAATACCTTATTGCCGCAGCTTGTTGACGAACTTAAAAAACTCGGTCGCGAAGATATTATGGTTTGTATCGGCGGCGTTATCCCCGTACAGGACTACGACAACTTATACAATCACGGCGCAGTCGCCATATTCGCCCCCGGTACCAACATTCCCGAAGCGGGCATCAAACTCTTGACTCTCCTTATGGACAGAGCTAAAGAAGAAATGGAATAACATATTGACAACAAGCCTTTCCTATTGCATAATTGCAAATAGAAAAGGCTTGTTTTATGTTGGGGGCATGTTTATTTGTACAAAGTTAAATTTTATGAGGATAAAGATGGGAATAAACCCGTTAGAAAATATCTAAAAGAGTTGCAAAAAAAGAAAGACAAGAACAGTCGGATAAAATATAATAAAATCCTTCAATATTTGGATTATCTAAAAGACAAAGGGACTTTTGTCGGAAGTCCGATTGTAAAACACATTGAAGGGGATATTTGGGAACTTCGACCTGATAAAGAAAGAATTTTCTTTGTTGTTTATGTTGAAGGAGTATTTATTCTTCTCCATGCTTTTACAAAGAAAACGCCGAAAACACCCGAAAAGGAATTGGAAAGAGCGAGGGCGGAATATAAGGATTTAATTGAAAGGGGATTAAAGAAAAATGATTGACGAACAATACGAAATGGAGCTTGCAAAGGCAAGATCAGAATACAAAGATTTAATGGAGCGTGGAGTAGAAGCGATGGGGGATGATGACGAGCTGGACGAACTCATGAAAGAGACTATGACCGAAGAAGAAATTCGAGAATGTAAATTTAAAACAATGTTGCTAAGTTATTTTATGGAGTACAACAAGGGGAAGGAATTAGATATGGATATTTTCGAGGAATTTAGCCATAATGTTTTTGAAGAGCTGAAAAGTCTTGCGAGTAATGCGACGGGACAGCGAGAATTTGTGACTGCCTGAACGTTGGTGACGTGGAAAGTCGGAAATGCTTTGCGTTCTCCGTGAAAAACGCCTAAATGAATATGGTCTTATTGTGGGCAACAAAAAGAACCGTATGCGAGTTTGCGGGCGACTATGATAGAGAACGCGAATCGATTGTGGATTTTACAGGAGGAGCTATGGAACAAAAATATACTACGTCGAAACCGAGTTGGGTGCCGGAGGAGAATGACGAGAAGTTTGCCTGCTCGGTTATGAGCGGGATAGATGGGATTAAAGATACGACGGTGGGAAATATCAATCCTGCTATAGAGAGCGGGAGAATAAAACCTAAACGTAAGATGGTGCTGTCGGAAGACGATTATGTTGAAGGCGTGATAAAGGGGGATAGAATGACTTTATCAAGGGCTATTACGCTTATTGAAAGCAATAGTCCGAGACATTTTGCAAAGGCTCAAAGAGTGTTGCAGAGATTGTTGCCCCGCACGGGAAACGCTCTAAGGATTGGATTTACAGGAGTGCCCGGAGCGGGGAAAAGCACTACGATTGAGGCTTTTGGAAATATGCTCTGCGACGAGGGGCATAAAGTTGCGGTGCTTACGATTGATCCTACAAGTTCTGTTACAAAGGGTTCGATTTTGGGAGATAAAACTCGTATGGGAACGCTGTCTCGCCGTTCCGAAGCGTTTATAAGACCGTCTCCTGCGGGGGGAACGCTTGGAGGAGTGGCGA
>JAFXOC010000444.1 GCA_017529085.1 Selenomonadaceae bacterium
AAACAGGGATAGGCGCATTATAGACGAAATCATGTACGAATATGGTACAAGCGAGGAAGAAGCCAGAAGCTATCTTGGCGCATTTTTGTTTAAGGGCGACGATGTGTTTCGCATTATCGGAGATTTATCCGGCGGCGAACAGAGTAGGTTGGCTTTTTGAAACTTATGCTTGAAGGGGCAAATTTTTTAATATTGGACGAGCCTACGAACCATCTGGACTTACCCGCAAAAGAAGCGGTGGAAGAAGCGCTTATGGCGTACCCCGGTACTTTTTTGGCGGTGAGTCACGACAGATATTTTTTGGATAAAGTCGGAAACGTAACTCTTGAGCTTGAAAACGGCAGGTTGACAGAGTATGAAGGAGGATACGGCTACTATAGAGAAAAAAAGGCGGAGGCTGAGGAAAATGCGGTTGTTGAAAAAAAAGTTTCCGCCGAAAAATCTTCTACGGAAAAAACTGCGAAGAAACCCGAGAAAAATTCGGGAAATATAGAGGAAAAAGCTCATGCCAAGGAGAAAAGAAAACTATATGCAGGTCTTAGCGAAGATAAGCGACTTGAATTAATCGCAAGAGCAGAAGCTGAAATCGCTATGGCTGAGGCGGAGTTAAAACTTTTGGAAGTCGAGATGAACGATATGTCTTTGCAATCCGACCCGAAGAGAAGCGCCGAGGCGGCTAAGGCTTATGCGGAAAAAGAAGCCGAAATCGAAGAACGATATAAAAAGTGGGAGGAACTGTCGGAGGCGTGATGATGGAAGAAACGCTTAAAAATAGCGAATTGCAAATAGAAGGAACCGTGGACAGGATTGTATTTGAAGCCCCCGACGGCACGTTTTCCGTCCTTTCGTTAAAATCCAAAGACAGGGGACGCGTGACCGTAACTCTTGCCTCCGAGCCGCCCAAAGTAGGCGAAGAGGCAAAGTTTCGCGGCGTATACATAGAGCATCCTAAGTTTGGCGAACAGTTTCGCGCCACCAACATAGAACTTATTCGCCCTACAAACACGGCGGGAATTGAGCGATTTTTGGCATCCGGCGCGATAGAAGGGATTAGAGCCGGTTTTGCCAAACGCATTGTGGAAAAATTCGGCATAGACACGCTGGATATAATCGAAAATTCTCCGCAAAGACTAAAGGAAATTCCGGGCATCGGGAAAAAAACAATCGAAAAGATAACCGAAAGTTATATGAAACAATCGGAATTAAGAGACATCATGCTTTGGCTTGAGACCCACGGAGTTTCGGGGACTTTCGCTGCCAGAATTTTTAAGAAATATTCCTCCTTTTCCATTGATATGCTTGAAAACCATCCCTATCAGCTTGCGGAAGATATAAAGGGTATAGGTTTTCAGACGGCGGACACAATCGCAAGGAGCATAGGGCTTTCTCCCGAAGACGAGGAAAGGATTAGAGCGGGAGTTATATTTTCCTTGGGAGAAATTTCCATGTCCGGGCATACCTGCGCCCCAATGGAATATCTTATCAAGGAGAGCGCAAAAAACCTGAGGATTGAAGATACTTATTTGATAGAAAACATCATAAACAATATGACCGAGGAAAACGCCGTGGATTTTGAGGACATAGGCGGCGTCAGATATATATACTCTCACTATCTGTACGAAGCGGAAACTCTTGTGGCGAGACGAGTCAAGGAGATAAAGGAAAGCGCAAGATATTTTGGGGTAAAGAATACGGAGGAATTCATCGCCGATTGGGAGGAACAGCGAAATATCCGATTGGCGGAAAAGCAGAAGGACGCCATAAAATACGCTTTAAGTTCCGGCATATTCGTCTTAACGGGAGGTCCCGGCACAGGTAAAACCACTGTGGTGCGCGGCATAATCGAACTTCTGGAGAAAATCGGTTGCAAGATACTGTTGGGCGCGCCTACGGGGCGCGCGGCAAAGAGATTGACGGAAGCCACGGGAAGACGCGCTAAAACGGTGCATCGAATGCTTGAAGCTCAAGGTATTCCCGGCGCGGGTTTTGAATTTTTGAGGGACGAAGCAAATCCGCTGGAAGCTGACGTGATAATTTTAGACGAAGTTTCCATGATGGATATTGTGCTTATGCGTCATTTTCTAATGGCTGTGCCGGACGGCGCGCACGTCATATTGGTAGGGGATGTTGACCAGCTTCCGGCTGTCGGACCCGGGTTAGTGCTAAAGGATATCATTGCGTCAAAGGTTGGAAATTCCGTTATGCTAAACGAGATTTTTAGGCAAACAGAAGAAAGTTCCATAGTGGTTTCGGCTCACGCCATAAATCACGGGCGCTTTCCAAAGATAACCGATGACGGCGAGTTTAGGTTTGTAGAGCTTGACACAAGCGAAAAAGTAGCGAAGTTTATAGAATATTTAGTGACGGAAGCGTTGCCGCATCTCAATTTTTCGCCGCTTACCGATGTTCAGGTGCTATCTCCTATGCACAAAGACCTTTGCGGTACCCATCGCCTTAATATTCGTTTGCAAAGCGCGTTAAATCCGCCGTCTCCCTTAAAAAAAGAAATATCTTTCGGTGGGCAGACTTTTCGGGTAAACGATAAAGTTATGCAAACAAAAAATAATTATGAGAAAAAAGTTTTTAACGGGGATATCGGCTTTATCTCCGCCATAGAGGACGGCAAGGTACAGGTAAATTTCGATGGAGAAATCTTAGCCGCATACGAAAAAGACGAGATATCCGAGCTGACTCTTGCTTACGCCATGAGCGTGCATAAGAGTCAAGGTTCGGAATATCCCGTCATAATCTTGCCGTTGGTATCGGCGCACTATATAATGTTGCAGAGGAATTTATTATATACGGCTGTGACCCGCGCAAAGGATTTAGTGATACTGATAGGCAAAAAATCCGCCCTAAACACCGCCATTATGAACGATAGAACGAGAAAGCGGTATACGCTTTTAAAGGAGAGGCTTAGCGACAAATTGGAGTGTTAGAAGTTTACTTTCTTTTTTCTCTTTCTTTTTTGTAAAAAAGAAAGAGAAAAAAGAAAGTAACAAAGAAAAAAGAGAAAGAAAAAACTTTAATGAACTCTAAGTAGGGCTACTCGTACTTTAAAATTACTTTCCCTGTTTTTCTCGTTTCGTTCAAGTCTATGACCCGTTGATTTTGCTTCCACGAAATTTTAAGGTTAAATCTCTCAAATGCTCCACATACTCGCCGTCAACTAATACGTCGATTTCATTTAGAAGCGCGATTTCGTGTTTATCGTTTCTTTCTAAAATTTCTTCATAAGTGTTTCCGGTATAACACCAAAGATTTAAATTTTCTTTGCGGATTTTCTTTGCGAGCTCTATCAAATTTTCCGCTTGCAAAAAAGGCTCCCCACCGCTAAAAGTTACTCCCGTCAATAACGGATTGCTTTTGATTTTATCTAAAATCTCATCCGTTGAAATAAGATTGCCGCCGTTTAAATCCCATGTATTCTTATTATGACAACCGGGACAGGCTCTTTTGCAACCTTGCAGGAACAGAGAAAAACGAAGTCCATCGCCGTCTACGATGGACTCCTCAACGATTCCCGCAACTCTTAGGAACCTTTTATTCATCTGCTTACACCATGCTTTACCCGTTCGTGTTCTTCTTCTTTTTTCGCATTGTTCCAACGGTCAATCGTGCCCACCAAATACCCCGTAATGCGGCGGATCCGTTCAAATTTGCGCTTTTTTAGCGAATACTTCAGCGCCACTTTATTATCCGCAGTCTTTTCTATAAACAAGGTATTTATAGGTTCATGGGTTTCGTTTTCAATATAATCAATATAATGCGAAACCTCGTTTTCGGTTACTCCGTCAAACCCTATAACCTTCACTTCAACGTCCTTGACCAACATTTCCTTCACCGTTCCTTAAAAATTGCAAGTTCCCTACTTTCTTTTTCTCTCTCTTTTTTATAAAAAAGAGAGAGAAAAAGAAAGTAGCAAAGAAAAATAGAGAGAAAAAATTTTAATAATTTGTTATGAGTCCGAAAATATAATCTGATTTCATATTGGAACTTTTGTTTCGAATGAAATCTTTTAGACGAATTATACAATATATTCTGTTTTAAGTCAAGCAAAACACAATATATAGTTAATTTTCATAAAAACCTGTGTAAAAGATTTTATGAGTTGTCCACAGGAAAAACGTAGAATTTTCGCAAGAAAAAATTTTTTTTCCACAGAAATTAGATTTTTTTCCACAATCTAATGTGGAAAAAATAAAAAATAAAAAATAATAACTGAAGAAAAGAGTTTGCACATTGACACTTCCCTTAAAAAATATTAAAATAGTATAAGTCGCTTTTTTTACTGTTTATCCTAATATTATATAATTTAATATTTTAAACGTAACCTCTGAAAACCGTTTGATTTCTTAGATAACTGCTCGTTGCTTTGAGGCGTGTGATTGTCTAAAACAAGTTTTTGGAGGCGCTCTAAAATTAAAACAGGAGGTGAATATCATAGAAACACTGTTGACATTGGTTTTATCTCTTTTGGTCGGCGGCGCGGGCGGATATTTTGCGCGAAAACGCACGGCTGAAAGTACAATAGGCTCTGCCGAAGACGAAGCCAGACGCATTGTAAGCGATGCTGAGGCGAAGGGCGAAGCCAAGAAAAAAGAATCTGTTCAAGAGGCTAAAGAGGAAATCCATCGTATGCGCAGCGAACTTGACAAGGAAATCAAAGAGCGCAAAGGGGAACTCACTCGCCAAGAAAAGCGCATGGTTCAAAAAGAAGAAAACCTCGACAAAAAGTTGGACGCTTTGGAGAAAAAGGAAGAAAATCTCTCCAAAAAAGAAACGGAGTTAGATAGCGTAAGAGCCGAAGCGGACGAAGTTTTGGCGGCGCAAAAATCTGAACTTGAGAGAGTTGCGGGTTTATCCGCAGACGAAGCCAAATCAATGCTCTTAAAAGAAGTCGACGACGAACTTCAACTCGAAAAAGCAATGAAAATCAAAGAATACGAGCGAGAACTAAAAGAAGAGTGCGATAAAAAAGCTCACGACATCATCGCTCAAGCAATTCAGCGGTCAGCGGCGGATCACGTTGCGGAAACCACTGTTTCCGTTGTGGCGCTCCCCAACGACGAGATGAAGGGACGCATCATAGGCAGAGAGGGCAGGAATATCCGCGCCATTGAAACTCTTACAGGGGTTGAACTCATAATAGACGATACCCCGGAAGCTGTTATCCTTTCGGGATTTGATCCGGTACGTCGCGAAATTGCGCGTATTGCTCTGGAAAAACTCATAATCGACGGTAGGATTCATCCTGCGCGCATTGAAGAGATGGTTGAAAAAGCGGAGCGAGAAGTTGAAAATCGCATAAAAGATGCGGGGGAACAAGCCACCTTTGAAACGGGAGTACACGGGCTTCACCCTGAGCTTATAAAACTCCTGGGAAAACTTCGTTATCGCACAAGTTACGGTCAAAACGTGTTGAACCATTCAATCGAAGTCTCTCAGCTTGCCGGCATAATGGCGGCGGAATTGGGCGTGGACGCTAATTTGGCAAAACGCGGCGGTCTCTTGCACGATATAGGAAAAGCTATAGACCGCGAAACCGAAGGCACCCACGTTTCAATTGGTGCGGAGCTTGCGAAAAAATATCGCGAATCTAAAGACGTTGTAAACGCCATAGCCGCTCATCACGGCGACGAGGAACCAAATACGATCGAAGCCGTGTTGGTTGCGGCTGCTGACGCGGTGTCGGGCGCAAGACCCGGCGCAAGACGGGAGAGTTTGGAATCTTACTTAAAACGTCTTCGCAGTTTGGAGGAAATCGCCGAATCTTTTGAAGGCGTTGAACGTTGCTTTGCCATTCAAGCGGGTCGAGAGATTCGCGTTATGGTTAAACCCGATAAAGTTGACGATGCGGGAGCTATCGCCATTGCCCACGATATTGTTAAGAAAATTGAAAGCGACATGGAATATCCGGGGCAAATTAAAGCGACCGTAATCCGCGAAACTCGTTTTGTGGATTACGCAAAGTAAATTTGACATAAAGAAAGGAGGGCGCTCTGATTTTTCGGCGTCCTCCTTTTTCTGTATACACCCTTATAGTAAACGCCATTAAATTTTGTGATTTGCTTCTCCGCCCGAAGGGAGGAAGCAAACTCAAGTAAAAATATTTTTTGCGTTCACTATAATTACGAGGAAAAAACTATGATATTTAAGAAAAATTCAGAGCCGGAAGGAATAAACTTACTGGCGTCGATACTAATATGCTACCGCGAGATTTCGGCGATAGCTTACGAACCTAAAGATAAAACCGTAAAACTTACATTTGTGATTGAAAAGAGCATAGATGAAAAAGAATTTCAGGAATTGGCGGAATTTTTGGCGGAGAGCATGAACACTTATTTGACGGTTTCAGGCTTTTTCGGTACCCGCATCGATTTTAATATGGAAACACAGGGCAAACACGCTTTTTTGCATATAACGAGGGAACTTGAAACCTTAACAAAAGGCGAGCTGACTTTAATAGTAACCCTTTTGGAAGATCGCTTCGGCGAGGCGCTTATAATGGGCAGTGACAATGCGCCTGACGATGAGATGCTTGAAATTCAAGAGGAAACCCTTGAAAGAATACTTATGTCAACCAGGATGATGGAGCTGCGCGCAAGACTCATAGGCGTACGCGAAGGCGATGCTGTGATGGTGTACGATAAGTAAGGGAATTTTTATGAGAATAATGATGGTGGGGGATGTCGTCGGCAAATGTGGGCGACGAATTTTTGCAAAATATACAAAAGCGCTGCGCGATGAAAAGAATTTGGACATGGTGATAGTAAACGGAGAAAATGCCGCCGGAGGCAAGGGACTCACGGACGCGACCTTGGCGGAACTGTACGGCGCGGGGGCGGACGTGGTTACGAGCGGGAACCATATCTGGGATAAGAAAGAAGTTTTGCAATTTATAGACAGAGAACCATTTTTACTGCGTCCGGCAAATTATCCCGAAGGCGCGCCAGGCAAAGGATACTGCCTTTTCCCTTGGAAGGCGCAAAATGTCGCTGTCATAAATTTATCCGGCAGGGTTTTTTTTGACGTTTTGGACGATCCTTTTCAAAAGATTAATGAAATTTTAAAGGAAATTAAAAACGAAGCGAGAATAATAATCTTAGATTTTCACGCGGAAGCCACTTCCGAAAAAATAGCCATGGGATACTATTTAAACGGTCGGGTCTCGGCGGTCTTCGGTACTCATACTCATGTGCAGACGGCGGACGAACGGATTTTGGAAAAAGGTACGGCGTACCTCACGGACGTCGGTATGACGGGACCTAAGGATTCTATTTTAGGCGTGAAAAAAGAGATAATAATTGAAAAGTTTTTAACGGCGCTGCCTTCTCGTTTTGAAGTCGCCGAAGGCTTGGGAGTTTATTCCGCGGTTATCGTTCAAATCGACGAGAACACAGGTATTGCAACCAAAGTTGAACGAATTTTGATTTATGAGGAATAAATTTTTGGAAAAATTAGAAAAACATTAAATTTTTCTTCTAATTTGCATAATTGTTATGTAAAATCAAGATGGTGTTTGTATTTTTTCGCACTTTTTTAAAAGGTGAAACAG
Organism: Selenomonadaceae bacterium; assembly: GCA_017529085.1. GTDB lineage: Bacteria > Bacillota > Negativicutes > Selenomonadales > Selenomonadaceae > RGIG9201. The sequence goes on from JAFXOC010000444.1 coordinate 7,559, forward strand.
GAAATATAATTTGGAGTCCGGAGGGCTTAGCCCTTTGGCGGGGTCAAGGAGCTTAGCCCCTGGCGGGTTTGGGCGGAGCCCAACAAAAAAGTTTGGGAGTGATTTTATGATAGAGCTTCCCGTCCGGCAGGTGAAGGTGGAGGACGTAGTGCAAGAGACCACCAGAGAGGACGCTATCGAAAGGATGAGCACCACGTTTCGCGCGGTGGAAGAATCCGGTCAGCTGGATGCGGTTGCTCTGCAAAAAATTGCGGACTCAATCATGATGGACGTTATCGACCGAAAAGAAAATCTATTGCAGCTTACCGATATTCGCTTACACGATAAATATACCTTTGCCCACAGCGTAAACGTAGCTATCATATCCGCGATGATTGGCGGTCTTTTAAAACTCCCTAAGGACGAACTTTCGATTTTGACTCTTGGCGGTCTGTTGCACGATTTGGGAAAAATTAAAGTAGCGTCGGAAATTTTAAACAAGAACGGACGTTTGAACGACGATGAATTTAATGAGATAAAACATCATCCGATAGAAGGCGCAAGACGTATTGAGGCTATGGCGTCAATGCTCCCAAAACCTGATATTTTGGCGAGAATTGCGAGAGAACATCACGAGCACTTAGACGGAACGGGATATCCCGATCATAAAAAGGAAAACGAAATTCATAAGTTTTCTAAGGTTGTCGCTATTGCGGATGTTTACGACGCTTTAACGAGTGAGAGATCTTATAAGAAACCCTATACTCCGTCGGTTACTAGAAATATAATGATGAATTTGAGCAAGGGACATTTTGATGAAAACCTCATTCGATTGTTCTTTAATAATGTTGCTGTATATCCCGTAGGCACGATTTTAAAGACGATTTACGGATTTGGGATTGTGACAAAGTGCGAGTTTGGGCATACGGAAACTCCTTCTATATGCGTATTTGCGGACGTGCAGGGAAAGATGCTTGACAAACCTGAACGCATAGATTTGAAAGATGACGGCACCAGGGCGATTGAAATGGAGGTTTCCGGGATAGAGCTGTTGCATTTTATACACCATTTAACGGTTAATCCCATGATTTATTTAACGGAAGAAGCATGATAAATGAAGACCGTGGCGTTTTTTGATTCGGGCATAGGCGGATTGTCCGTGCTTGAGGAAGCTTCGCAAAAAATAGACGCAAGATTTATATTTTATGCGGATCGTGATAATGTGCCTTATGGAGAAAAGCCAAAGGAAGACATACTAAAATATGTGGATGAAGCCGTGGAATTTTTGTTTAAATCAGGCGCAGACGCGGTGGTTCTTGCTTGCAACACAGCTACAAGCGTAGCGGCAAAAACGTTGCGGCAAAAATACGATTTTCCCATAATCGGCATGGAACCGGCGGCAAAACGGGCGTTAGACATAGACGGCACTAAACGCGTTTTAGTAACTGCTACTCCCGTAACTGTGGCGGGGGAAAAAATGAAAGAATTAATAGGGCGCGTTG
>JAFXOC010000445.1 GCA_017529085.1 Selenomonadaceae bacterium
AAGAAAAGTTTCGGCGGCGCGTCCCGAGGTTGCGGATTATCCTTTTACTACTTTAGTGCCGGTTTTAGGTGTTGTGAACACGGATTATGAAAAAAATTTCGTCATGGCGGATATTCCCGGGCTGATAGAAGGCGCGGCGGAAGGCGTGGGCTTGGGGCATGATTTTTTGCGCCATGTGGAGAGGACGAAGCTCCTCCTTCATATTGTGGACGCGGCGGCTGTTGAAGGCAGAGACCCTGTTGATGATTATAACAGGATAAATTTTGAATTGAAAAAGTACAGCGAAAAGCTGTCAAACCGTCGGCAGATATTGGTTGCGAACAAGATTGATTTACCGAGCGCCAAAGAGAATTTGCCGAAGTTAAAGGAATTGGCTGAAAGCGAAAATATCCCATTTTTTGAGATTTCGGCGGCGACGGGCGAAGGCGTTGATGCGCTTATAAGATACCTTGCGACGGAAATAGAGAATATCGTTGTTGAGGACGAGCCTGTAGAAATCAGCGTGAAAAAAGAGGACGACCCTGAGCGGATTGTTATAAGTAGGGACGAATCCGGTGATTTTGTGGTGAGCGGCAAGGCGCTTGAAAAACTTGTATATATGACGAATTTCCAAAACGACGAAGCGCTTCGTAGATTTCAATATATTTGGAGGATGAAGGGCATTGACGAAAAATTACGGGAAAAGGGAATAAAAGAGGGAGACACGGTGCATATCGGGGATATGACCTTTGAATATAGGGAGTGAAAACGTGATAAAGAATAATTTGACGGGCAAGCAAAAGAGTTTCTTGCGTTCAATGGGGATGACGGAAGAAGTAGTGGTGCAGATAGGAAAAGAAGGAGTAACGCCGACGGTTGTGACGTCCGCAAGGGAAGCCATAAAGAAGCGGGAACTCATCAAGGTAAAAGTGCTGCAAAATTCGCCCGAAGAACCTAAAGACGCGATAGAGACGTTAGCCGACAGGACGGACGCGGAACTTGTGCAATTGATAGGGCGTTGCGGACTATTATACAAGAAAAATCAGGAAAAGCCAAAGATAGAGTTGCCGAAATGAATATTTTAGGGTATGTAAAAACTTATCGGGAATACTTGAAAACTCCTAAGGGGAAATATGACGCAAAGGATTACGCTAAAGCGGCGATATGTTTTTTTGCGACGATGTTGTTGGTTTTGACGGTTGTGGCAAAAGGGTAATTATCGGCAAAGTAAAAAAGTGGCGCTATGATAACTATTGTGGTGCGTTACCGGAGCAACACACCACAATAGTTATCATAGAGCCTGTTTTTTGACAAACTCTTAACCTTTTTGAGTTGCTCTTTTGTTGACTTAGGACATTGGCAGAAAAATTTTCTTAACACATATTGACAAACAAAGAAAAATTTGGTATCTTAACAATGTTCGAATTGCGAATATTGGAGTGGTACTCAAGAGGCTGAAGAGGACGGTTTGCTAAATCGTTAGAGTCGCAAGGCTGCGAGAGTTCGAATCTCTCCCACTCCGCCAGTTTGAAAGGTTCCCGACACCAAGGTTTTTGGTGTCGGGTTATTTTTTTGAAAATGGGGTAGTTTATGGGGTAGTTTTGTATGGAATTAAAAATTTTA
>JAFXOC010000446.1 GCA_017529085.1 Selenomonadaceae bacterium
GAGCTTGAGCCTTCCATGATACGGCTTGAGATAACGGAAACTGCGTACATGGACGAGCCTGAAAAGATAATTTCCATGATAAAGGAATTCCGCGCCCATGGTTTTGCGGTTATGATGGACGATTTCGGCAGCGGGCATTCGTCGCTGTCAATGCTTAAAAACCTGCCCGTTGACGTGTTAAAATTAGACATGAGTTTCACAAGGGAAGCGGGTTCCTCCAAGCGAGTCTATGCCATTCTTAAATTTATCATGGACCTTTCAAAAGCGCTTACCATGGACGTTATAGTGGAAGGCGTCGAAACGAAAGACCAATTAGACGTTATCGCCTCTTTAGGTTGCCACAAAATTCAAGGCTACTACTTCGGTCGCCCAATGCCAAAAGACGACTTTATGCGCACGCTCGAAGAACAATTCGAACGCGAAAAAGCCGTGAGGTAGCGGTTGAGGCTAGTCTCTACTTTCTTTCTCTCTCTTTTTTGTAAAAAAGAGAGAGAAAGAAAGTAGCAAAGAAAGAGAGAGAAAAAACTTTAATAATGGGTTTTGATTTACGCTCACAATTACTGTGGAAAACTATTGCACGGTTTTTCGCAGTTTTTTTTACCCAATATAAAGAAGTCTCTCGCTTAGGTGAGAGTAAGAAGCCTATATCGCGTGAGTGAGGGCGGAGCGAAGCGGTATCCCTTACTCACAAGAAGTCAATTCACGCGACATGGGCTGGTCGTGCTCCTTAAACTATCGGCGTGGATTGAAAAAAGGAAGGATTTATATGAAGGTTGGACTTATAAAGGAAACTTCTACCGTTGTAACCGAAGAAAATACGGCGCTATCCGTTAAGAGCGGGACGCTTCCCGTGTTTGCAACGCCTATGATGTGCGCTTTAATGGAAGAGGCGGCGGCAACTTTGCTTGAAGAATACCTATCCGACGAGGAAACTTCCGTGGGTATCTCCATAAGCGTACAACATAAAGCCGCAACGCCGGTTGGAATGAAAGTTCGCGCAGTTGCCGAGATTACGGGAGTTGACGGAAGGAAGGTAACTTTTAGCGTAAAGGCGTTTGACGAAAAAGAAGAAATAGGCGATGGCGTTCACGAACGCTTTGTGGTGAAAAAAGATAAGTTTTTGACGAAGGCCGAAAGTAAAAAAGCATAAAAAATACCCGGGAGTCCAGAGGGCGAACGCCCTTTGGCAGGGTGCAGGGGCAGCGCCCCTGCTGGGGTTTGGGGCAAAGCCCCAACAAAGGAGCATACATGAGAGTTTTTGTGTTGGAAGACGATGAAAATATCGGGCGACTGTTGGAGACGGAACTTAAACACGAGGGTTTTGAGGTAAGCAGGGAGAAGGACGGAAGGCGCGGAATGGAGCGGATAATCGAGGAAACGCCTGATATTGCGCTATTGGACATTATGTTGCCGTCGATGAATGGGGTTGAGGTTTGTCGGCGCGTGCGGAAAGTCTCGGATTTGCCCATTATAATGCTTACGGCGAAAGATGAAATAAGCGATAAAGTAACGGGACTTGATACCGGCGCGGACGATTATGTGACGAAACCCTTCGTGCTTGAAGAGCTGTTGGCAAGGATAAGAGCTGCGCTAAGAAAGAGAGGGGTTGCGGCTGAGGAGGAAAAGATTATACTTAGAAATTTAACGGTATATCCAGCAAGATTTGAAGCGACGGTGAATGGCGAGAGCGTGACGCTAACCAAGAAAGAGTTTATGCTGCTTGAGTATTTGCTGAGGAATAGGAAGATGGTGCTAAGCAGGGAGCAGATATTGGAGAAGGTTTGGGGATATGATTTCATGGGAGATACCAACGTTGTTGACGTGTATGTAAGGTATTTGCGTTCAAAGATTGACGACGCTTTTGGAGAAAAGTATATACATACGGTGCGCGGCGTTGGATATGTGATAAAATGAAAATATCTTTGAAGATAACGCTGATATACGCGGGAATATTGGCGTTGGTGGTATTTTTGACCAGCGCGGTGACAGGCGCGGGAGTGTATTTCGGCTTTTATCATCAGGCGGAGATGGAGATATATTTCAGCATAAAGAATGCGTTGAGAGAAGTGGAGCGCGGGCATCTTTTTTATAGAAGTTTTTGGGAGAAGGAGCCGATTTTGCCCGGAGTGATTATGAGGATAACGGACGAAACGGGACGTGTACTCTTAGATACCGATCCGCATTATCCTTCGATTGAGTTGGTAACGCGCAACATAAGAAAGGAGCCGTCGCTTATAGCGTCGTCAAATTTGTCTGTGGCGGAATTAAAACACGCCATCATATACTATAAAAAAGTGCCTGTGACCGCCAACAACCGCGATTACGAACTGCATTTTTTCAGGACTGTCACCATGGAACGGGAGTTTTTGCAAACTCTCTTATGGACGCTGTTCGCCGCAAATGTGGCGGGATTTTCCATAGCGCTCGCCGCGGGATTTTTTATAAGCGGCAGAATTTTAAAGCCTATCCATACCTTTACCGAATTATTGAAAAATGTTGAGGTATCGAAACTCACAAAGCGCATACCGACAATCTCAAGACTACCCGACGAACTTACTGAAATGGCGGATACGTTTAACCGCATGATGGACAGGTTGGAGGACGGCTTTAAAAGACAAGAACAGTTTGTTTCAGACGCGTCTCACGAACTTAGAACGCCGGTTACGGTTATTTTGGGCTATGCGGACTTGCTGTACAGATGGGGCAGGGACGACAGGAAAACCTTGGACGAAGGAGTTGAGGCGATACGCTCCGAGGCTAAGGGTATGCAGAAATTAATTGAAAAGCTGCTGTTCTTGGCAAGAGCCGACCAGAAGCGACAGGCGGTGAACAAAGAGCCGGTCGACGTTGGCGAACTTTTGCGGGAAGTGATGAAAAAATTCATGGTGGCGGACACCGATCATGAAATTGTGTTGGGACGGTGCGACTCGGTTGTTGCGATGATAGACAAGGTACTCTTTAAAGAGATGCTTAGGGTTTTCCTCGAAAACAGCCGTAAATACACCGAGCCTGGCAAGACAATCGGCGCGGAATTTGCGGTTGACGGCGACAGCAAAATTTTAACACTATACGATGAAGGCGCGGGGATAAAGAAGGAACACCAAGAAAAAATCTTTGAGAGATTTTACAGAGTTGATTCGGAACGGAGCAAAGACAAAGGCGGCACGGGACTTGGACTTTCCATAGCCAAATGGATTGCGGACGTTCACGATATAACAATAGAACTGGAAAGCGAAGAAGAAAAAGGCACAAAGATAAAATTAGTGTTTTAGTTGGGCTTCGCCCAGCGGTCAGCGTCATCCAATCGCGCTACGCCTTTGGCTTGCGCTCTTGGGACGCTTTCGCATGGGAAGCATTAGCGACGCTAAAGCGTCGATGCTTCTCCAAAACCCGGCAGGGGCACTGCCCTCTGGACTCCCAGCAGGACTTTGCAGCCCTGCACCCGCAATAAATAAATTTTTTAAATCGGGAGTCCAGAGGGGCGAAGCTCCTTTGGCAGGGTCAAGGGGCAGCGCCCCTTGTGGGGTTTGGGGCAAAGCCCCAACAAAGAAGCCCCAACAAAAGAGGTGAGAGAGATGGCTGAGAAGAATTCGTTGATGTCGATAGTGACGGGGACCATATCGACGATAGAGGAGCATAAGGGGGAACTGTTTGAGATATACGACCATACGAGAGCGGAGATAGATGTTGTAAAGGATAGGATAAAAAAGACGGGGGAGGATTTAAAGAGACGGGAACAAACGAGAGCGAAGTTAGAGCAGGAGGAGCAGGCGTTAAAGCAGGAGTTGGCGCTGGCGAGCAGGGGGTATAGCGAAGAGGAGATAGAAAAGAGTTACGATAAGCTTATCGATATGCAGCAAAAACGGAGCGAAACGGAGGCTTCCGTTGAAAGGCTGATGGTTGAAAGGGAGCAGCTTATAACGAGGGAGCACCACTTAACGCAAATGTTTAGGCAGGCGGAGCATTATACGCTGGCGATAGGGTCGGTGCTGTCCTACTTAAGCCGTGAGATAGAAGGAATAGCTTGGAAAATTGACGAGTTGCAAAAGGAAAAGTTCACCGGGGCTAGGGTCATAAAGGCGCAGGAAGAGGAACGGCGCAGGATTTCGAGGGAACTGCACGACGGACCGCTGCAAGAGCTTACGGGATTACTGTATGAAACGGTTGTCAGCGAAAAATTGGTAGACAGGGACCCCGAAGGGGCGGTTGGCAGCATACAGAAACTTAGGCGTGGCATCCGCGCCACAATGGGCGATATTCGGCAGGTTATCTTTGACATACGTCCCATGGCGCTTGACGATCAGGGATTGGTCGGCGCGCTTGAAGAACTTTGCAGCAACTTGCGGGATAGAAATGTAATCGATGCGGCTTTTGATTGGGACGGGGAAGAGTATAAGTTTAAGAAGCACGTGGAAGTTGCGGTGTTTAGGATAGTGCAGGAAGCGTTAAACAATGCGGCGCATCATTCGGGGTTAAAGAAGGCGAGAGTAAGACTTAACTTTACGAATGCTTCGGCTAATATAATCGTTGAAGACAAAGGCGTAGGCTTTGACGTGGAAGATGTGAAAAAGAACCGCTTTGACGACGGCGAACACTTCGGCATAATTTCAATGAAAGAAAGAGCGGGGCTTATAGGCGCAAAGTTTCAGATAAATTCGGGTAAAAATCAGGGAACAAGAGTGCATTTGAAAGTGCCGTATGAAAAAGGAAGATAATATGACAGAAAAAACTTACGAAGCGATGGAGAGGTATGGGAAAGAAGTGCGGGCGGCTTTTCATACGCCGGGGCATAAGATGGGACTGGGCGCACATGATAGGTTAAGACGGCTCTTGACTGAGGAAGGTTTAAGGCAGGAAGTAAATGTGACCGATGCGCTTGACGATTTAAATTCGCCGAGTTGGTCTATAAAGGAAGCGGAAGAAATTGCGGCGAAATTGTATGGCGCGGATAAGTCGCTGTTTATGGTAAACGGCACCACGGGCGCGATACAGACGATGGTGCTTGGTGCGTTAAAGGATGGGGATTTATTAATCGCGCCACGGAATGCGCATAGATCGGTGTTCGGCGCGGCGGCATTAGCGGGGATTGATATAGCGTATATGTCGCCGGAGATAAACGAGGACTTTCAGATAATAGAGGAAGTAAAGACAGACACCGTAAGAAAAGCTATTGAAGAACACCCGACGGCAAAGGCGGTGCTGATAATATCGCCCACATATTACGGGAGATTTTCCGATATAGAGGAGATAGCGAAAGTTGTCCACGAGCATAATATGTTGCTTTTGGTGGACGAAGCGCATGGACCGCATTTGCCGTTTGTTCCGGGATTGCCGGGGGGCGCAATTTCGCGGGGCGCGGATTTGGTCGCCAGCAGCACCCATAAAATATTGGGAGCGCTTACGCAAGGGTCGATACTTTTTATAAACGAGGATAGAATTGATTTTAAAAAGATGGCGCAGACCGCCGCAATGCTCACCACCACAAGCCCTAATCAGTTAATAGTAGCATCTTTAGAGATAGCTATGGAACAAATGGCGGAGCGTGGCAAAGAGTACTTTACAAAGTTGCTACCGTTAATTGAGGACTTACGAATTGAACTTAAGAAAGTGGGCTTTGAATTGTTGGAGGGGGAGGATTTAGACCCGTTAAAGCTTACGGTGAGGATTTCGGATTTTGGGTCGAGCGGGAAAAAAGCGGATAAAATTCTCATTGAAAAATACGGCGTAGCGGCGGAACTATCGAATTTACACAACTTGCTTTTCTTAATCACTTACGCAGATAATAAAGAGACTTTAGGAATATTGAAAGATTCGTTGATTGACTTTATAAAGGATAAAGAAAAACACGGCGTAAATTTGGATTTTCCAAAGCTTCCAAAGATACCGCCATCGAAGATATTGCCCAGAAAAGCCTTCTTTGCTGATTTTAAGGAAGCGCCGTTTGAAGAAAGCGCAGGACAAGTGTCTGCCGAGGAGATAACCTCATATCCGCCGGGCATACCCTTAATACATCCGGGAGAAGTA
>JAFXOC010000447.1 GCA_017529085.1 Selenomonadaceae bacterium
ACCTCACTTACGATTTTCCATATAAGCCATTGTCAGCAACAGCAAAAATGCCGCGACAAGCGAACATATAACTTCCACGAAATCACCTTCCGTTTTCAAAATACAGTATCCAATCTGCGATTAAAACTCCCGTAATTATGCCGCAAAGTCACGAATCGAAAGTCAAAGTTTCAACTTTCAAAAGCGTCATCAAAGCGACAACGGCTGTCCAAAATATCAGAAATTTCATATCGACACTCTCATTCTGCGTTCAAACATAACTATTAAGCGCACCATATCCGCAGATAAATCAAGGTTTGCGCCATCGCCGTTGATAATTTTTAATTCCTGCCACTTTTTGACCGTATCTTTTGCCCAATCCGGCACTTCGTCTAAATTGTTGTATCTCATTTCGCTACCTCCAAACTTGTCAAAAAACTCTTGCGAATATCCCGCCCGCTTTGCTCTCTGACCCTCGCTTTGGTCGGCGGGACGCTCGAAGTCCAATAAAAACAAAGTGCTTACTTCGCGGACGCTTTCTGCGTTTTTGAGTTCTGCCAATAATGCAGAGTGTTCTTCAAGTTCGCTCCACAAAAATTCAAGTTGCGTGTCTAAATCGCCAATACTCTTGCCTTTGCCTTTGGCGAAAGTATACAGAGCGGCTTTTCGAGCGTAATATGTCCATTGCGCCAAGCCGTAACCCGCGCTGTCGTACATAAATTCTTCTTTGCCATAAGAGCCATTATCCACGCTTTGTGTATACTTTTCGTCCGTCATTCCGAGCGTAGACTCAAAATTATTTTGCAGATTTGTGGGAATTAAGCCGCTTTCTGCATAAAGATTTCCCATAATTCCTGCTATAGCGTAGTTGTTTAAGCCTTTATTTTTAAAGAAATTCCAGATTTTTTCTTGAATGTCATTCCATAGCTTTTCTTCGGGCGGCTTTTCGTTTTTGACAGTTCCGTAAATATAGGACTTCGCTCTGTCAATTAACACGCCGTTATTTAGCAACGCTTGAAGATTTTTGCCGGGGCAAGCGGTCGGCATAAGTTCGCCGTGACCGACAATATGCGCTCTATCGCAGGAAATACTGTATCTCTCGCATAAATCGGCGATAAGAGCGGCGCAACTGTCAATTTGATTTTCCGTAGGTTTCGCTTGCTCGAAATCGCCCGAAATATGTATGCCGAGAGTGTGAGAGTTTTCGCCGTATGCGTGAGAGCCTACCGCCCATTCGGGACGACCACGCTCTATTGTTCCGTCCTTGCGGATAACAAAATGATAACCGATACCCGCCCATTCTTGATTTAAATGCCAGCCGTGAATTTGCTCCGCGCTTACGTCTATGTCGTTTTCACCCGTATGATGGAGAACAATCATATCCGTTGTGGCGCGATTGGTAAGGCTACCAAAGTCTAAATTTGTTTCTCTGATTTTTACTCGTTCCATAAGTACCTCCGAAAAATTTATACACTTGAAGGAATAACCACAAATCACGGCGAATAAGTCAAAAAAATAGAGCGTTGTTGTTCAAACGCTCTTCCGCTATATCGCAATATTCTTTTGAAATTTCAAAACCGATAAAATCTCGTCCCGCAACTCTCGCCATTTTCGCCGTTGTTCCGCTCCCCATAAAGGGGTCAAGAACTACATCGCCCTCGTTGCTCCAACTTATGATGTGGTCATAGGCTAACTGTTCGGGAAAGATTGCGGGGTGTTTGTAGGCGATTTTATCCGTAGTGGATTTCATATATCCCATTCTATACCGCCATATATTCGGGCGGATGCCGAAAGGTTTTATTTTCCTTCCCGTATTGTTCTTTATTGCCGACATCGGAATTACAGATCCATCGGGATTACGAACAGTTCCAGAGATTTTATCCCCGTAGTGTTTATTTGGTTTATCGGCTATAAGATGTACAGTTCCGATTTTGCCCTTTGCCAAAATGAACATATATTCAAAAGACGGATAATATCTTGTCGTTTCGGGATAGGGGCAAGAGTCTTTTTCGTACAACATCGTATCGTGAAGCAAAAAGCCGATTTTTTTGAAATACAGAGCCTGACGAAAGGAAGTCCCAGTTTCGCTACCCTTGATTGTCGCGTCATTTACTACCCACACGACAACGCCGCCATCCTTCGTTACTCGATATAATTCTTTTGCCACGCTTTCAAAGTCGAAACTGTAACCTTTGTAGGAGCGAAGATTATCGTAAGGCGGGGAAGTGACCGTCAAATCTATAGAGCCGTCATCAAGCATTTTTAAGCCTTCCACGCAGTCCATATTGTATATTTGGTTTTTCTTAAGCATACCGTCACCCCTTACGGGAACGGAGCAAACGCTCCATTAAATCGTCCTGCGGGGTTGCGCCTTTGTATTCCGTAGCTAGATTTTCACGAACGACAGAATATATCTCATTCCATAGCCGATTAGTCTGTTTCATATAATTCTGACTCATGCTCACGTAAGGCGACTGTATGGGATTTGCGCTAACCGGATGCTTGCCTAAGTATCCGAATCTACTCACAGCCTCTTCGCATTGAATCCAACGAGCCGCGCTCATTGCGTAGCGTTCCACAAGACCTGGCGAAATTAAAGAAGCGCAGCCCCTTTTGTCGAGCCACGCAAATGTATCCGCATATATTTCATTTGCTTGGAGCGTTGAGCCATCTCTTTGTATCGCGGATAAAAATTCTTTTGGAGGCGGCATATCCGCACCTAGCGGTTCATCGGCTTCTATGACTTTTAATTTTCGTTTGCCGGGGTTGCCGTTCAAGAGTTTCTCCGCCAGAGATTTTCTTGGTCTGCCTCCCGTCCCCGGCTGAGGTCCTCTTTGACCCATTTTGTCACCCCCAAAAACTTAATTAAAACTTTTTTGAAACTTATTGAGCGTTTTTGCCATAAGTTTTGAGAAAAACATATCAAATTCAACATCGCTTAACTCCGCGACCGGAGCGAAATTATCCTTGCTTGATTTAGTGGCGCGGGCGGCTTTTCAATAGGGCAGAAACTTTTGCGAATTTTTACGCGCGAGCCCAAGCCGGTCAAGAGCTGGCGGGGTTTCACGAGATTTTGACTCCCCCTCCCCGCAACCGACGCGGATTTACGAGAATTATTTTTATGATATAAAAAGTTTTCAATAAGTTTTAAAAAGTTTTCGTCCGCTTATGGATACGCTCGTGACACCCAACGCAAAGACTCATCAAGTTGCTTTCATCGTTCGTGCCGCCGTTCGCCAAAGGGATTTTGTGATGAACAAGCGTTGCCATTGTCGCTTTCTTTTCGGCGAGGCACTTCTCGCAAAGCGGATGAGCCTTGATGTATTTATCGCGTATCTTTTTCCACGCTCCGCCGTAGCGTTCGCTGTGATTGTAGCCTCGGGCGAAGTGTTCGTAGTGCTTTTGCATATGCTTTCTGTGTTGTTCGCAGTAGCCGCTCTTATGGTCGGTTAGTTTGGGGCAACCGCCGAAACGACACGGTCGCTTTGGTTTCCTTGGCATAGTCTTACCTCGATTCGGGCAATAAAAAACCTCCGCAGAGATTTTCTCTTTGGAGGTTGTCTTTCAATTTTTGCTGAGTATATCATATCACACGGGAGGGCAGGAACGCAAGACGAACATTAGTGAAGTTTAGTGCATTTTTACGCTCGATGACAAATTTTTTTCAACTTTTTTTAATCCTCTTGAATGAAGCGTGTGAACCCAACGAATACTGACTTTCATTTCCAAAGCGATATCGCTCCAAGATTTAAAATCGTGGTAGCGAAGTTCCAGCACTTTACGGCAAGCATCATCTTCAACGCTCCAAACGACCTTTAAAATATCCAATTTGAGATTTATCAAGCGGTCGATGTCTTTGTTAATTTCTTCTTCGGTCTCCACCAAACGAGCGATGATGTCGTCCAGTTTGTGGTTGTCGTGACTTCCGCTCCTCGGGGCATCGCTTAAGGTAGAGGTGACTTTGGTAGCCATCTCCCGAAGCCTTGCCGCTTGGTCGAGTTTATCGTTTATCTTTTGGTCGATGTTCCACGCTTGTTTTAAATATTCCTTCGCAGTCATAACTCTACCTCCAATATCTTTTTAACATCCTCCACGGAGCGAACCACCACAGCCATGCCGCCCGCAGCATTTATTTTTCCTATCGTTGCTTCTTGCAAAGCAGTGGTTTTGCCACGCTCGGTTTTGACCTCAAAGCCGTAGAACTTGCCGTCAATGCAAGCGATTATGTCGGGAATACCAGCCGTGCCGTATAAACCGCCATGCTCTTTCCAAGCGAAGCACTCGGGCAGAGTTTTTAGGTATTTCAAGATGTTTTTGACAATAATCGATTCTTTCATGTGTTCCACCAACTTTCTTTATTTCCAAGGGGAGGAACACATAGAACACGAAAAAAGCCATTATTACTATAAAAAATATAAAAATATTATATATAGTGTATATATTTATATATATATATAAAGAAATAGAGTTTTTGGTGTTCCACGTGTTCCAAAACATTAAATTTTTCTTCCTAAAAAGTGGTTATAAGCCTTGCTATACAAGGATTTCTCCCAATTGGATGCCAGAGAGAACACGTCGCTTTGCAACGCGATCAATCTTCCGTTCCAAACTTGGGAACGATGTCATAATCTGTTGCACGAAAGATTTTTGAGAGTATGGTTTTAAGCCGCACTCCTCGCAGTAGCCCTTATAAGCGTTAAAGAGTTCCGTAGAGCCAACGCTACCATCTTTCTTTATTTCGCAATGCTCTTTAACAAAAGACAGCACTGAATCAGATTCCTCTTTGTATTGCTGAAGCTCCGTTCTGTTTTTCTCAGTTTCAGAAAACACATAATGGTTGCGCATAAGACGCTTAAGACCTTCTAGTGCAAATAAGAATATACCGTCAGCTTCGGTACGAAATTTGTCGATAAGATTCGGGTCGCGTCGTTCGGGCGGTACAGAGTGGTTGAAACGAATAATAATGAGCCTACGATAAAATCCTTCGCTCTTGTCGCCATAATTCTTTGGTATACTGTTGCAAGAAAAGAGAAGCCTTGCGGTAGATTGGAAGGAGAATGGATTTTTATTCTTTTTTTCCACGGTCAAATAATCCTCGCCCACAAGAGCCTTAAAAATACCGTTATCATCAATGTTCTTTGTAGGAAGGTCGGCAAAGATATTGGCGAGTTTCCCGAATAGTTCAGCCGTCTTAAAACGCTCGTTCAACGCTTGCCAACTGACATTTGACACATTTTTCCTGCCGATTAGAATTTCATTCAGCACTTTTAAGAGGACGGATTTTCCCGCGCTCGCTACGCCAACGATAACAAAGCACTTTTGAGCTGAGTTCACGGGAATAAGAAAATAACCAAGCATTTCTTGCAAGAGAAGCACTTGCTCCATATCGCCGCCCATAGACTCCGATAAAAATTTCTGAAACAGAGGACATTCAGCCTTCTTGTCGAAGTTTACATTAAGCTGAACAGTAGAGTAATAATCACCACTATGGGACGATAGGGTATCTTCCAAGATGTTGTACAGACCATTCTTGACATTGATAATAAAGGGATTAGCGTTGAGTTCCCTTA
>JAFXOC010000448.1 GCA_017529085.1 Selenomonadaceae bacterium
ATAGGGCGCATTTCGTACAGAATAACGTCAATCCCTCTGTTGGCAGCCTGCCAAGCTGCTTCTGAGCCGGCTAAACCTGCTCCTACCACTATTATTTTTTTCAATCTTTTTCCGTTTCTTCTAATTTCTTTCGCCTTGCTTCTTCCCTTGCTTTATTCTTCGCAAGCTCCTTGTTGATGGGGTGATTTACCCTCGTCTCGCAATCGTCGTTTATGCAGTACAAGAGAAATCTGCCGCCGCTGAAATTATGCTTTAACATAAGAGAGCCGCATTTTTTGCACGGCTCCTTTAAGGGCATATCCCATGAAACGAAATCGCAGTCGGGGTATTTTTCGCAACCGTAAAATTTTCTGCCGCGACGGGATTTTCTCTCTAAAATCTTACCGCCGCATTTGGGACACTTCGCCCCGGTATCCACCAAAATCGGTTTCGTATTCCTGCACTCGGGAAATCCCGGACACGCTAAAAATTTTCCGTACCGCCCCAATTTATAAACCATCATCCGTCCGCAGAGCTCGCATTTTACGTCCGATTCCTCATCTTTAAGCTCCACATGACCGATCGCTTCGTCCGCTTTTTCCAACGTTTCCTCAAACGGTTCGTAAAACTCTTTCAACAAATCGTTTTTCTTGCATTTGCCGTCCGCTATCTCGTCAAGCTCGTTTTCAAGGGTTGCGGTGAATTTTACGTCGACTATATCTTTAAAATATTCCTCAAGCATATCTAAAACGATGAAACCGAGTTCCGTCGGCCAAAACTTCTTTTCCCGGCGCTCGACATAACCTCTCGCCTGTATCGTTTCGATAATGGGCGCGTATGTGCTGGGGCGACCTATGTCCTTTTCCTCAAGAGTCTTTACCAACGAAGCGTCGTTATACCTAGGCGGCGGTTCCGTAAAATGTTGCTCCTCCATTGTTTTGACGAGTTTAAGTTTATCTCCCGCCTCCAGCTTCGGCAAAACCACGTCCTTTTCCTCTTTGGACGATTCCGCGCCTACATATACGGCTTTAAAACCCTTGAATTTCAACAGCGACCCCGTCGTTTTTACCGTAAAGCGCTTTCCCGCTTCAATCGTCACGGATTGGGTGTCGTAAACGGCGGGAGTCATCTGACTTGCGACAAAACGCTGCCATATTAAGTTGTAGAGTTTAAATTGGTCTTTCGTGAGGTATTGTTCAATCGTTCCCGGCGCGTATTCCATACTTGTGGGGCGTATCGCTTCATGAGCGTCCTGCGCGTTTTTTGAGGAATAGCTGTTTGGTTTTTTCGGTACATAATCTTCCCCAAAAGCGTTCAGTATATATTTTCGGGCTTCCTCTTGGGCAATCTCAGATATTCGCGTTGAATCCGTGCGCATATATGTTATAAGACCGACGGAACTCGTGCCGATAGTTACGCCCTCATAAAGCTGTTGAGCGACCATCATGGTTTTTCTCGACACGAAGCCCAATTTATTTGCCGCATCTTGCTGCATACTGCTCGTGATAAAAGGAGGCGCAGGGTTTCTTTTTCTCGTTCCCCGCTTTACCTCTTTTATCGTAAACTCCGATTTTTTTAGCTCATCAACCACCTTCATGGTTTCTTTTTCATTTTTTAGCTCGGGGGATTTTCCGTCGATTTTGGCAAGCTCCGCGCTAAACGGTTTGCTCTTGCCCTCTTGAAGCTTCATCGGTATTGTCCAGTATTCTTCGGGGGTAAAATTCTGTATTTCCTTTTCCCTGTCGCAGATAAGTTTCACGGTAACGGACTGCACCCGTCCCGCAGATAAGCCTCTTTTAACCTTTCGCCAAAGAAGCGGGCTTAACTTATAACCGACTATTCTGTCTAGCATTCTCCTTGCTTGTTGCGCATCGACTCTGTCCATATCTATGGGCTTTGGGCTTTTTACCGCCGCTTGAATAGCAGGTTTGGTGATTTCGTTAAACACTATGCGGCATTTTTCCTTCGGGTCAACCTCTAAAATATGCGACAAATGCCAAGCAATGGCTTCCCCTTCTCTATCGGGGTCGCTTGCAAGATATACTTTGTCGGCTTGTTTGGCTTCTTTCTTAAGAGATTTTATCAAATCTCCCTTGCCCCTGATATTTATATACTTCGGCTCAAAATCATGCTCTACGTCAATGCCGAACTGACTTTTCGGAAGGTCTCTCAAATGCCCCATGGAAGCGCGAACGGTATAATTTTTTCCCAAATACTGTTCGATTGTTTTAGCCTTAGCGGGAGACTCCACTACCACAAGGGTTTTCGACCCCGAACTTTTTTTTGCCGCTGCGTTTTTTACCGCGGTTTTTTTCACCGTCGCCTTTTTTACCGCAGTTTTCTTCGCAGTTGTTTTTGTTTTTGCTGCCGGCATTGATTCACGTCCTTTCAACCCTTAGGTATTTCTGCGCGCCGTCTTCCTTAACAATTCCCTTCATGGTGAGCTGCAAAAGCGTCATCGAAAGATTTTGCAGCTCGATATGTCCCGGCATACTTATCAAAATTTCATCCATTGAAAGCGGACTCTTATAAGACAAAAGCTGGTACACTATTTTTTCTTCGGGAGTCATGGGCGGCAAGTTTTCCTTTATCGCCGCCGACTTTTTTTCCTCTTCCTTTGTACCGTTCAGCTTATATTTTTTTCTCGGTGTATTTGGCGAATCCGCTCTATTTAAAATTTTGTGTAAATCCAAATGCTTATATTCTTTTATAATATCGTAAGCCTCGGTTACGGGCTTTGCGCCTTCTTTTATAAGACGGTTCGCACCATCGCACATACGAGAAAAAATACTTCCCGGCACGGCGAAAACGTCTCTTCCTTCGTTTAAGGCGTGTTCCGCCGTAATAAGAGCGCCGCTTCGTCTACCCGCTTCAACTACTATTGTGCCGTATGAAATCCCGCTTATAATCCTGTTCCTCGCGGGGAAAAATGCGGGATACGGCGAAGTTCCGGGTGGGTATTCAGAGATTATCGCGCCGCCTGTGTTTAAGATTTCATAAAAAAGCTTTCAATTTTCTTGAGGATAGACCACGTCTACACCGCAACCAAGCACGGCTATCGTGCGCCCCGCCTTTAACGCGCCTACGTGGGATGCGGTATCAATTCCCCTCGCTGCGCCGGACACCACAACGACGCCGGCTCTCGCCAAATCCTGAGCTATCATATCGGCGGCTTGTTTCCCATAAGGCGTAATATTTCTTGAGCCAACCATTGCAATACAAAGTTCGTCGTCTTTTGGCAATTCTCCCTTATAA
>JAFXOC010000449.1 GCA_017529085.1 Selenomonadaceae bacterium
CGATTGTTGTGGGCGTATTTTTAAGGGTTTACGGAAAAGCGCCCGGAAATATTTTGTTCCTGTTGCCGCAAAAAAGTGCGTTCTTCTTGGTGGATACGCTTATGGGAAAGACTCATGGCGCGACGGATAAACTCGATTTTATGGACGAATCCGCTTTGATGGAAATAGGCAACATATTAGCCGGCGCATATTTAAACGCATTTTTCACTTTTACGAATATCTCCATGCTGCCGTCTATACCTGCGCTTGCCATGGATATGGCGGGAGCTATTTTAAATGTTGTCCTTGTGCAGTTGGGGCAAATGGGCGACACCGCTATGGTGATTGAGACGGAGTTTTTATCGGAAGACGACGGGATAAACGGACATTTCTTCTTAGTGCCGGATCCGGGTTCTCTTGAAACCATTATTAAAGCAGTAGGAGTTGAGTGATATGCCAGAGCTTATCAGAGTTGGTATGGCCGATTACAAAGTCGGCAAAAGTCCGGCAACGCTAATTAGCTACGGTCTTGGCTCTTGCATCGGCGTTTCGCTTTACGATCCGCAGCTGAAAGTTGGGGGACTCTTGCATATTATGCTTCCCGACAGCACTCAAGCGAGAGCGAGCGATAATCCCGCCAAATTTGCCGACACCGGGCTTCCTTTAATGCTTGCCGATGTTTTGAAATTAGGCGCGGTAAAGACTCGTCTTGTGGCGAAACTTGCGGGCGGCGCGCAGATGTTTGCCTTTCAAAACGCAACAGATGTGATGCGCGTTGGATCAAGAAATGCGGAAGCGGTAAAAAAGATTTTGCAAGCCAACGGCATTAAGATTATTGCCGAAGATACGGGCGGCACTTATGGACGTACTGTTTCCATTGATTTAACAAATGGTTCTTACAAGGTGAAAACCATAGATAAAGGTGAAAAAGAGATTTAGACCTTTTGGCGTAGTAGGTGAGTGGATTGTTTAAGGTTAGAGCATCGTTACTTTTTGCCATAATGTCTTTTTTGATTGTTATAATCGCGGGACTCTTAAAAGATGTGCGATTTGTGACAATTGTTTGGCGCTCCCTACTCGCTTTTTTGGTTGCCGGTGGTTTGGCTTACCTTACCGTTTTTGTTTTAGAATTTAAAGGTATTATAGATTTTGATAAATTAGATTACGAAGAAACCCTTCAGGAAATTGACGAAGAAATAGAAGAGAACAAAGATGAAACTGAAGGAGAAGAAGGGGAAGCGGAGGAAGAGACCGAATCTGCCGAACAGGCAGAAAGCGGCGGATTTGCTCCGCTGAACACGGATAAAATAGAGCGTGTAGCTTCATAAATGCAAGGGGGATTGACAAATGTTGGCGGAAACTATGACGGATGTCGATGCCCTTTGGGATCGCTATTTTAGAAACAGAACTCCCGAGAACCGCAACAAGCTTGTGGAACATTATCTACATTTGGTAAAGATAGTTGCGGGGCGTCTTGCAGTAAATCTTCCAAATCATGTGGATAAAGAGGACCTTTTAAGCAGCGGTGTTTTTGGTCTTATGGAGGCTATTGACAGATACGATTCTTCTCGAAAAAATAAATTTGAAACTTACGCCGGCGTTAGGGTACGGGGCGCTATGCTTGACTATCTTCGCTCAAAAGATTGGATTCCCGTAACTTTAAGGCAGAAGATTCGTCGATACGAAAAGGCTGTTTACGAGCTTGAAACGGAGTATGGTCGTTCTGCGACGGATGAGGAAATTGCGGAGCGAATAGGCATATCCGTAAATGAGCTTCCCGAGCTTGAGATGCAATTAAATGCGTCGACGGTAATACCGCTTGAAGAATACATAAGAACAGGCGATATGGAATCTATGGAGCTTGGACCTTCCGGTTCCATGGAATTAAAAGAACTTCAAGATACGCTTGCAAATGCGATAGATAAGCTTCCCGAAAAGGAAAGACTTGTGGTGTCGCTATATTATTACGACGAATTAACATTAAAGGAAATTAGTTTAATAATGCATTTGACGGAAGCAAGAATTTGTCAGCTCCATACAAAAGCGGTTTTTAGATTGAGAGGTCAGCTTGCCAGAATGAAGGCAAGTTTATTGTAATAAATTTTCTTTCTTACTCTTTTCTTTTTTGTAAAAAAGAAAAGAGTAAG